>JBCCJK010000004.1 GCA_039027815.1 Verrucomicrobiota bacterium | reverse complement strand
TTCGAAGAGCTCGGGTTACCACAACCTAGGACTCTTCCCCTTCAAGACGCTCCACTCACAGTAGAATACGGCACTCTCAGGCAGGAATATCTCCCCTCTCTTCCACCCCTTCTGAAAAAACCAACTTGTTCAGCGCTTCCAAAACGCTCCACCCCCGCCGCGGCACACCGGAAATGCACCGCATGGCCGCGCTTCAGATAATCCATTTCGAAGGGCGGAACCGCCATCACGCCCGCCTGCAGGGCAGCAAGAGCACCGCGCAGCCGCCGCAAATTGTCCGGCGAGACACTCAACACGAAATTGATGTCACGGCTACACTCCGCTCCGCCGTAGAACACGCAGGCTTGGCCGCCCATCGGAAGACAATCGACGCCATTCTTTTTCATCGAAGGAAGGACTGTCGTAATCGGGTTCGGGATCAAGGCTGCCTCCGAGGAGTTGATAGGTGGACCCGAGTTTTCCGCTTTCGCGCCAGCGATCCTGCGGGGTCAGGCGGAACCACTCCTGCCACTCATCACTGGATTCTATAGGAAAAGGCCTATGATTCCCTGGCCGCAGTCAAACGAAGATCCAGCTTGCTTAAACCGAGATCGTGCCCCCTAATACCAAGCTGCAGAATTGGCTGGTAGAATGGCCGAGTGGATTTCGGGCCAGACCAAGGCGCGACGAGGGCGCGGTGCAGGCACCGTAACCGAGGAGCAACGCTGGGCTGGCTCCAAAGACTCCGGCTCTTCCTTCCCCGCGCTTCAGCGCCTCTTCCCCACAACACCTCCCCTCCATTCTTCCAGTGAATTCTGGAGGTTGGTATCAAACCTTTCCGCATGAAACGCATTCTTATCACTGGCGGGGCCGGATTTTTGGGATCCCACCTCTGTGATCGCCTGATCGAGCAGGGACACGAAGTCCTCTGTCTCGACAACTTCTTCACCGGACGGAAGCAAAACATCGCTCATCATCTCGGACACCCCAGCTTCGAACTCATTCGGCATGATGTCATTGATCCCTTCAAGGCCGAAGTGGACCAAATCTACAACCTGGCCTGCCCGGCTTCCCCGGTGCACTACCAATACAACGCCATCAAAACCATCAAAACCTCGGTGGTGGGGGCCATTAACTGTCTCGGCCTTGCCAAACGCACCAAAGCTCGAGCCTTCCTCGCCTCGACGTCCGAAGTCTACGGTGATCCGGATGTCCACCCCCAGCCCGAAAGCTACAAGGGCAGTGTCAACCCCATCGGCATCCGCTCCTGCTACGATGAAGGCAAGCGCTGCGCCGAAACCCTCTACTTCGACTACCACCGGCAAAATGGAGTCGACATCCGAATCGTGCGAATCTTCAACACCTACGGACCACGCATGAACCCGGAGGACGGCCGGGTCGTCTCCAACTTCATCGTCCAAGCTCTCAAAGGCGAAGACCTCACCATCTACGGAGATGGCTCCCAAACCCGGTCGTTTTGCTACGTGGCCGACTTGGTAGAAGGCTTCCTTCGCTTGATGAATCAAGAAGAAGTCCTCGGCCCCATCAACCTTGGCAACCCCGGCGAATTCACCATGATCGAACTGGCCGAAGCCGTCCTCGGAAAAATCGGCGGAAAATCCAAACTCACCTTCCTCCCCCTCCCCTCAGACGACCCCAAACAACGCCGCCCCGACATCGCTCTCGCCCAAAAGCATCTCAACTGGAGCCCTACGGTAAATCTTTCAAATGGCCTTGACCGAACAATCGAGCACTTCCGCAGAGTTCTCGGCCTGAGTTGACACGCCCTCTGACAAGGCCGCTTTCCACTGGGTGTGCCTGGCAACCCCAAGCGCCCGGATCAACTGATCGAAAGACCGAGACCTTCCTTTCCCAAATCAGTTCGTCGGTTGGCAGGGTCGCGGTTCTTCATCCTGGAAGACTTTTGATCTTTTCGGTAGCTTCGCTTTTTCGTCCTCGAGGGACCCGCCGATCTTTTTTCCTTGGGCAAACGCCAGGCCACCCCCAGGAGCGTGGCAAAGTAAAATTGGATGGACGGGATTTGCAGAGGGAAATCGACCCAAGCATGGAAACAAACCAAGGCCAGAGCGAGCAGCAATCCCCGAGTCATCACCCAATTCTCCGCCTTCCGCCGCCAAGATCGATCCCTCCAAGTGGCTAGCAGTATCCCCCCACCAATCAGCCAAATCCATAGGCCCAAACCCCAAATCCCCCACTCAATCCTCGTTTGGAGGTAATCATTGTGCAAATAGCGCCAAAAAGACCGCTGCGCAGAGCGGTCTCCTTGGGTCGTCATAAGCGCTTCATTCTCTCGCTGAAAGAAAGGAAAGACGTAACGAAACGAGCCCGCTCCGAAGCCCCACCTACCGGCATCGGAGATCATCGTCTCGGCGGCTTCATAAGCGTCTTGGCGACTCCCGAGCAACCCGGATTCCTCCTTCGAACTCTCTAAAAAGTGTTCCCACCTCTCAACCAGCTTGACCGTCCCAATCGAAGCGACTGACACCACGCTCACTAAAAGGATCAAGGTGATTGCGATCGTGGCTCGGGCTGAACGGAACCTCTCCCGAAGGGGACGCCAGAACAAAAAAGGAATCAAGAGGAGAGCCACAAGGCCCAAAAAATGCCCCGCCTTGGAGGAGTTCACGAACAAAGCTGGATAAGAAAGAAAGAAAACAGCGCTCCAGGAGGCGGCCCGAAGGGGATTCTTTTCCAGACGCGGCACGCAAAGCAGCTTTGCCAGAGCGAGGGGCCAGCAAAGATTGAGAAAAGCCGCCGCATTCGCATGGTAGCGGTAGGCGGCAAAGAATGTCTGTTCTACCTTTTGGTCTGTCCAAAGCATCGTCTCCACCCCAAGGGTTTTTTGAGCGATGCCGATCAAGGCCACCACCGCTCCGCAAATCGGAATCAGGGTCAAGATTACTTCTCGAAAAATCCTTTTGCGCGCTAAATCTGCAATCGCCAGCAGCCAAAGCCCCAGCATGGAAAGGTATCCCGCGAGGACCACGGTCCCTTCTTGGTGAACAGTTCGAGGAAACCCCTCCCGAAACTCCGGCTGAGGCAGAAGAACAAACAACTCAGGAATGAACGCATGGCTACGGTTCCAGGCCTGGAACCAGACGAGCCCAGCCAGCAGGAAAATCGGCGCCAGCAGCGCTGCGGAGATGCGGGGCATTCGGCCTTCTTTGATAAGAATCGAGATCCATAGAGTCACCAGCACAGCCAGCAAAAAGCCTAGAACATCTCGGCCATAGTCTGTGGTATCCCAAAAGACGGTTGCCGTATTGGCGCCAAGCGAATGCGAAAGCGGAGCCCAAAGGAAAGCGGCCCCACTTAGCCAAAGGAAGGCCTTCTCAAGCGAGCCAAGTATTGGCATGGGCCTTTACGAAAACTGAATCAACGAACATGCTGCGAAGGAGATCTATCCTGATGGCACCCGGACTGGGAACCAAAATGAAATCAAGGAATGGCGGTGTAAATTTTGACCGGAGCCAAAGGTCCTAGATTCTACTTCTCTTGGCTCGGAAGGTCAGGCTCCTTATCAGCAAGGTCCCCCAGTCTGCCACTATACCCCTAGAGATTGGTATCAATCCATCTTTTGGGAATAATAGTCTGACTGTCCGCCTGGGCCATAGTATCCATAGTAATAACCATACTTCCCGGCATTGTTGGTGGGGGGGAGACGATTGGCTATCACGCCAGCTGGACGAGTCTTGTTTGATTCGAGGATTTTTATTGACCTCATGAGTGCCTTGATCGGAGTTTTCCCCATGAAATAAACCAAAACCACCGTTTGGGCAAATCGGGCAATGTGCAGCGAATCAGACACCACGATGATGGGTGCCGAATCGATGATCACCCGATCGTAATTGTCCCGTAACTGCTTGAAAAAATCCTGAACCTTGCGGACGCCAAGCAACTCCGCTGGGTTCGGCGTCGGGGCTCCTGAGGGGATAATCGAAAGATTTTCTACTTCTGTCTCGTGGGTCACCTCGGAAAGCTTCGATCCTTGACTCAAGAACTCCGAAATCCCCTTGACGTCTCGACCGATCCCCCACATTTGGTGCTGCACGGGACGGCGCAAATCCATATCGACGAGGACTGTCTTATCCCCCTGAAGAGCAAAAGCGGCCGCGATATTTGCCGAGACCCAACTTTTCCCCTCGCCCGGATTGGAACTGGAAACAAGAAACGTTTTCCGATCCTCCATATCTCCTAAGTAGGACAAAGAAACGCGAAGGCTTCGGATCGCTTCTGCCTCCAGCGAGGCAGCCCGTTGGCTATGGGAGGTTACCAAAGCAGGGGCAAAGTCCGCTCGCTTCTTTCTTTGCTCTCCATCCGAAAGCTGCCGAACATCGGCGTCCTTCGAGGAGGGTATGGCACCCAACACAGACAGATTCGAAACACTTTCTAGCTCGTCCACCCGTCGCACCGAAGAATCAAGGAAACCGAGAAGAAGAATGAGGCCCGCTCCTAAAGCCAATCCTCCGACCCCTCCCATTGTCATCATTTGGAGGCGGTCTGGTCCCGAGGGAGCTGTTGGGAGTTGGGGGCGATTCGTGATGGCGAACTCTTGGGTTTCAAAGTCTTGAGCAAACTCTCCTTCGGCCGAAATGTTAATGCGATTATTGAGAAAGGCCTGGCGATTCGCCAAATTATTTTCCAGGATATCCGCTCGTCCTTCGACCAAGGTCAAGAGAAATTGAATTCGCTCATTTCCCTCTAAGCCTGCCAATTCCACCGACTCTTTGCCTTGCCAAAATTCCTTCTCCGACGGCGAACGCCTGAGAACTCGGTCATATTCTTCCAAAAAGCGGCGCTGGAGTATCGAAAGAAGTTCCACCTGCTCAACAAGCTCAGGCCAACGAGGGAGATACTTCTTCTCAAGAACCGCTATCGAAGTCTCCACCCCCCGGATATCCTCTTTCAAAGTAAGCAGCTGTTTGTAGGTATTTAAGGCATCACGAGCCCTTTCCACTTCTTCCATGATGGACTCCGTCTCGGTTTTGATGTAGTCCACCGCATCGGAGGTCTTTCCGGCCGCGATATCTCTCTGCATCCGGTGATACTCGCTGAGCAAACCAATCGCGATGGCTTGGGCCGCCTCTGGGTCTGAATGGGTGACAACAATATCAATGAGGTTCGTTGCGTCACGTGCGGCAACCCCGATTGACTGCTGCACGATGGAGGTCACTTGTTCCACACTGGCCGCCTCTTCGGATTCTGCCTCTTTCTCGACCCACGGGGTCCAATTTTTCGATTTCGGTATGATCGCGTCGAGCGAGCGAACGTCTGGCCTTTCCGCAACTGACCGAAATAAATCACCCATCTGGAGCTTCTGCACCACAGTCGATATGACTGACTGCCCCCCCATGCGAAGCTCCTCACTGTCTCCGATTTCAGCACCTCCATTGCTTTGTCGTTCGACCTCAATCGTGGCGACCGAGGTGTATTCGTCAGGACTAGCAGAAACCACGTAATAAGCCACACCCAACCCAGCGAGCAGGGTGACCGGCAACAACCAGAGCCTGCGAAGGAAAAGGTAGTAATAGTCTTTTAGGTTTCGGGAGCGGCCGTCTCGGTGGGCAGCCTCGATATCATCCTGATCCATCCATGTCGCATAGCCGGCGGATGACTGAGAAACGGGTTGGGAAGGGACAGACAAAGAAGGGGGTTGATCAAATTTTGGCGATTGCACGGCGAGAAGGGAATTGAGAACTTTAATAAGAAGGGTGGTAAATTGGGCTGGGACTCGAAGACAGTCCGTCTGGACCCGAAACCAGCGAAGCTCTGAAGATCAAGCACACAGATTGCCGGATCCGTTAGAACATTCGTTCACCAACAATGATTTTATCGCCATCCTGAACGATAAACTCGGAACCAGATTCGCGGCGCACGTTGAAGGTGAAGGTCTGCGTTCGTCCATTGATTTCGCGCTTGACCTCTACGTCGCTTTTGTCAGCGATGTCAGTGAACCCGCCAGCGGTGGTGATCGCTGTTAGGAGATCAAACTTCATATTGGGAGGGATTTCGAGGACTCCCGGAGACGCCACCTCGCCCGAAATGGCGACGAAGCCCATTTTCCCAAAGCCATAAACCACGATCGTATCTTCGTCTTTGATAGAAAAAGAAGCGCTTCCATCAAGGTCGAGCATATAGGTCTTGGTTGTTCCAGCCACCAATCGCACGACTTCAATTTTTTCCTTATTGGCGTTTTCGTCCAGACCTCCTGCCGCTTCGATCGAGGTCCGTAAATTGAGTTTGGTGGTATCCTCGAACTCATAACTGCCAGCGGCTCTGACACTGCCAAGGACATTGACTTGCTTTTTTCTCTTCTCGAGGATGCTGACAGAAACTTGGGCATCGCGGATGAAGTCTTGCTCCAGGCCTGCCTCGATGAGAGCCGCAAATTCGGTCGTGCTTTTCCCGGCCGCGTCCAGGGCTCCCAGGAGAGGGATGACAGCCTTTCCCTCGGCTGAGATGAGGATGCTTTTGGTCAGCGAATCCTCTCCGAAAACATTCAGGGAGATCACATCACCCTTCTTGAGGACCTCCCTGGCATCACCCTGAGCGATTCCAGACAGAGGTGCCCACGTCAGAGCAGTGCAAAATCCCAGTATCAACGGGCATCGCGAGTAGATTCTAGAGACAAACATCGGCGAGAAAATGGCGTGGATTGTTCGAAAGGTAAACACAAAAAAAGGGGGGCGCTGTCAAGCACCCCCCTTTCCCAAATTTTTCTCAGCTGAGCTTGCCCTAGGGCGCTTCAGGAGACGCGATTTGTCGCGCGATCTCATTCAAAACTGCCTGACTTTCGAAATTGGCTCCACCTCCGCTGCCGGAGAGCGACAGGAAAGTTGCCGCACCCGACGAGGCAGCCACGGTTGTCACAACAAAGGCACTGGTCGGCAGGGTCGTTGGTGGGCTAGTGAAACCCACCGGCTGGGCCGTGATGGAAATTCCCGTCGCGCCATCCGGCAAGGCCACGGTGAAGGTGCCATCCGCGTTGGTAGTTCCACTGATGGTGAAGGTCTGGCCGTCGACCACGTAGGTGACCTCCACCTCCTGTTGCCCGTCACCGGCATCACCGGAAACGACTTCAGCAGAGTTTGCGATTAGGATTGCAGAGAATCCAATGAGTGTGGACAAAAGAACAGTTTTCATTTTTTGTTATAGTTTTGGGAACTTCTCAAAAGGTGGCGCTAGCTTTGGCTCCGATCAAGTGTTGATCGTAGCTTGAAAGGGGATCGGAAGAATCATTTTCATTGTAATTGTAAAACACGGAAACGGTAACGGGCGCGACTGGCACGTTGAGCGTCTTAGAGAGACTCACCCCTCCACGAAAGAAATCATCCTCGCGGTCGGTCGAAACCGCTGTCAGTGAGTAATACTCTGCGTTTTCGTAAGCGAAGAAGGCGGTCGCCGAAACGGAGTAGGGGAGACTCTGACTCACGTCAAAACCTACTCCAACCGCGTTGTAGTTTTGATTTGCTAGGGACACAGAAGAATTCCCGTCTCGATACACTGATGTAGTAAAAGTAGTCAAGGGACTGGGCTCCCAAACCAAACCGCCCCGGAAACTAAGGTTCACGGGGTCATCCTCCGTCACACCGCCACTGTCGTCGATGGAGCGGAATTCGGCTCCGACGCTTGCGAAAGCACTTGTCTTCGCACTGATTCGCCACTTCACTCGTGCTGTAGGCTCAAGAATGAACTGTTCGGAGGAGACATCAGCTTCTTCATAGCCAACTCCCAAACCAAAACCAAAATCCATCTTAGGGGCAAACCCAGGACTGAGGAAGTAGGCCAAATCGGCGGAGTAGGATTGGTAATCTGACAGACCCTGCGCCCCACTAAAAGACTGTTCAAAATCCCGATAATCGACGCTGGCCGAAGCTTCCAAATAACCGCGGGGGAGATCCCGGGTAGCAGAAAAGATCAAACCGTAGTCAGAGCTGTCTGCCGACCTTTCTTCCCGAATCCGATTATCGAGGGAGGCAGTGTTGCCGTTATTGAGCAAGAAATAAGCGCTCAGTTGAGCAGTGGTTTTGGCGCCGTTTAGCGCTGCGCTAGCCTTCAGGGAAAAATCGACATTGTCTCGATCAGTGTCGATGTCATACTCAAAAAAGTCGACATCCGCACGGATGGCCCACTCGAAAAGAGTTTCGCCCGGATCTGCCGAGCTCACCACGATCCCCAAACCTGCATAATATTTCACCGCATCCGTTTCGAGGGCTGCAGTCCGGTTGAGGTTGGTATCGTAGGTGATCCCCAGTGAAGGGATCAGATCGAGGTTGAGGGGGGCGATTCCGAAAGAACTCGATGGACTTTCGACGAAGGGCAGCGGTTCTCCACCGAGAGTAGCAGTGAAGGGAGACAGACCCAGAAACAGAGCAATGATTTTAGCTTTCATGAGCAAAGGTTGAGCAGTGGAAGGCTCGGTTAGGTTGGCTGTAAGTCAAGCCAAAAACTTAGAGCGGTGATTTACAAATTGAGAATTTAGCACCCCCTCAGCAGGAGCAGTGGATGTGCCAATCTCTCGCCGAATCATGAGCTTATCGGGGCAATCAGGGCACAAAAAGAGCTGCTTTTAGATCGACGGTCGCATCAGATCAACAGGCAGGCCCAAATCGCTGAGTTTTGCTTTTGGGGAGAGTAGTGCGCAGGACACACGAAAAGTTTCGACGGCAATCAGAAATTTTGGGAGACAGCTGTTAAAACTACCTCTTCAAAAAAAGCCCTGGCCTCAGGATAACCCTGAGCAAACCTCACTCCTACCCGCAACCGAATCGCCGGAAATTTCAAGGTCCTGCTGGCTGCAATTGCAAAACGAAGCCCTCTCAGATCGCCCGATCCTAGGAACGCGAGCGCATCGCCCGCCCTCCACCCGAACCAAAGGCCCTCAAACAAGTAAACTTTCTTACCATCCACCGAACGGTAGAGGGCCGGACGAACGATGAGGGAAGCTTTTCCCTGAGAGGCGATCCAAGGTGGGTAGACCTTTTCCTCCTTGGAGCCCACACTTTCCATGCAGACGGAAGGATCATGTCCTCCTATTTCATACCATCCCGATGAGGACGCGTCTTCCCAGTGAATCAAATACACTTCAGCTTCCACACCATCTTGAAGATACACCCCGCTCGAAACCTCTCCCCCCGCGTAAGCCTCACGAACTGCTGAGCCAACTTCAAGGAGTTTCAGCCCCAGGCGCGGCGATTTTTCGAGGGCAAACGGTTTTTCGGTTTCTGCCGCTTCGTTTGACTGCCTGAACCAAGAGAGTCGACCCACCTCAATCACCACGACTCCAGCGCTCACTAAGAACGCAAGTTTCCAACCATTCCGCCGCAAGGGATGTGTCGGCATGCCCTCATTCTCTGTTTCTGCACGGGGGTTGGCTGTAAGGCTCTCTGCGACAGTCTGACCCACCTTTTCTTGGCTCGAGATCACCTGAACCCGTTTTCTGGCCGACTGACAACGTCGGATCCAAGCCGCGACGACGACCAAGGCCAAACAAGCGCCTGAAAATGTCCATGGGGTGATGCTGTCATGCAGTCGCTGGAAAGCGACCGGTCCTTCCGTCCAACGAGTCTCAGCCAAACAAACCACTCGGATGAAATTCGAGACCAACGTCAAGAGCGCCGCCAACGGAATCAGAAGAAAGCGACCCCACCAGCGGAGGGTCATCATCTCCCCCAACGCCACTGCGACAAAAAGCAGACTCTGAAAAGACCGAATTCCACTACAGCCCTCCGTCACCTCTACTTGCTCCCCCATCGAGACCAACCAACGCCCTACCCTTTCCACAGGGCGTCCTGCCAACTCCATCCATCCGACCCCAAGTGCCATGGTAGTGTCGGTGAATGCTTCGACGAGCCAAACTTCCAAGCCTGTTGGTAAGGGCACAGCCAAAAGGGACAAGAAGACCAGCGGCAACAAACGCAGACCCAATGAGAGCTTTGGTCGCCAAACCCAAAAACACCAGGCGGCCGAAATCAACACGACCAGCGAAGCGTGGACCCAGAGGGCCAAACGCCAATACGGATCCACGGTCTCCACGACCCTCAATGCCCACAGGAAGACTCCCAACCCTAAGGCAAGAAGGAGCCATCTCACAGCCCAGGAGCGAGGGTTGCCCCCCACCCTCTCGCCTCCGACCAACCTGGGCTGAAAATGATCTGGGTTGAATCTGATTTCGTCCCGCCGAAAAAGAAAAAAGACCAAAAGGGGTGGAATCAGCCAAGCATACTCGTAGGTCTCCTGGGCCAGCCAGGTGGCAGCGCAAACAAAAAAAAGCTGGCCCCAAAGAAGCGCTAGTACCAGCCAAAACGTCAGTGAAGGCGAAAAGAACTCTCGCAGGGCGATTTTCGTCTGGCTAAAGGAAGGCACGGTTGTCGATGAACACTAAAAACCACCACCACCGTCAACTAGCCGAAAAGCCGATTTCTAACCCGAAGATCGACACAGATGTCCGGACGGCCTTTCTAAACACTTGAACGACAAGCCACCGATAGCAGCAACGAAAAGACTTCTCTCTATCTACACCCAACAGAGGGCTAGCCTCACAGCAGCATGAGCGCCCTAACTCAAGACCCTTTTCGGCAACTGACTACGAAGAAATTTTAATATGGAGAAATTTTCAATTGCGCTGGTGTAGGCAGATTTGAGCTGGGAAGTTTTTGGAAAATCCACATGCCATTCGGTCTTCAATCTTCGCCACCATGTCGCGCTATGATCAGTAGGCCTTTTTACAAGGAACTAGACACTGCCAGGCGGTTCTCCATAGAATCCAAGTGTCCAGCCAAGGCGTCCAGCGTTCCAAATAGACGACATCCCATCGGACTCGGTGCCGCACATCGTTGCGAGTCCGGGTTTCCCCACGATAGCCTTTGACTTGGGCTAGGCCAGTGATGCCTGGTTTGACAAAGTGGCGGACGGCATAGTTGGCGGTCTGTTGAGCGAATTCGGCATCATGCTCAGGCAAATGAGGACGGGGACCTACAAGACTCATCTGTCCTTGAAGCACGTTCCAGAACTGAGGCAGTTCGTCGATGCTCAATTTCCGCATGAGAGCACCTAAGGGGAAGACTCGAGAGTCGTTGGTTGTCACCTGTTTGCTATCTTCTCCATGATCGACATGGAGCGAGCGGAATTTGTAAATCTTGAACCGTTGCCCACCTCGACCACTTCGCTCTTGCTTGTAAAAGAGAGGCCCTGGGCTTTGCCAACGATGGGCGATCCATGCGAAAGTGATCATGAGCGGCAGCACAAAGCTCAAGACGACTGCCGAAATTCCAATGTCAGCTGATCGCTTAACCATACGATTCAAAGGATCCTCCAAAGGTTCCGTCCTGGGAGAAAGAATTTCCAGCCCCCCCACGCTCGTCATGGTTAAACTCCGCCCAAGGCGTTTTGGGACATCATTTACCAAGACAATCCGCAAGCCCTTGGCTTCGCAGAAATCCATCATGCGGCGGCCAAATTCTCGTGAGAAATCCACGCTAGGAACGACCACTTGGCTGATCCCGAATTCGCTCGCTACCTTTTCCAAATCTTCTAATGTCCCCAGCCAACCAACAGATAGCGCTTCACTGGGATTGTTGGGAATTTCCCGACTGAGATAGCCCACGAGCCTCGACCCCGGATACTGCCCCGCATTGATTCGCCTCCGAAAGTCTTTCAGCGTGGACCCATCGTCGTCCACCACCAACACCTTCACGGGATCACGCCCAAAGCGCCAGAGAAGGAAACGCAAAACAGGGCGGGGAAGATAACGATTACAGTAATAGAGCACCGGGTAGGCCCCAACAAGCAGCAAGCCGAAATAAATTCTAGAAATGCCTAGATCCTTCATCCCAACCAAGAAGAACGACAGTCCAAACCCAATTGCCACCGTTTGAGAAAGAGAATTTCGAGCGATATGCCTTGGCGCCAGCTCCAGCAACCACCTCAACCGCTCCGACCGCAGCATCGCCTCCACCAAAAGGCTCGCCACGATCACGACCAAGTAGACCAAGTAGTCCGAAGCATCCACAGTGGACCAGCCGCGCACCAACTTGAAGCCCAACAGCAAAAGGCCAAAATAGAGCGCTACCACCACGGCCTGACAGAGGACGTGGACACGATACAAGCCGGAAGCACGGTTGGTGAGCATGGCAAAAGCAAGCGTGGAGCGAAAACAACGGGAGCAGAGCTTGTGCCGCTAAAAAAGCAAATTGCGATTTTGTGAAAAAACCGCCCCTTAAAGCAGGCTTGAAGAAGGAGCGGAGGTGTAATACCAAGCTGCAAAAGAAACCGAGAGGATACCCCGTGGATTTTGGCGCAGACCAAGGCGCGCCGAAGAAGCAGGGTTACCACCGTGATCTTGCGCCTGCGCAGGACACCGATTCTACTGCCCGCAAACTTGAGCGCCTTTTCTCCACCCTAGCTCTCTGGAGGCTGGCATACCCCAACAATCCTGCTTCCGCCCTTAGCCTCCCGATTTTTCCGGCTTAGCAAACCACTCGCCACGGAACCTCCACAAGGCCACAGGGAATTGCCATGCCGCGTTGAAATAGCGGGGGATGAACGAACGTGGATTGTTCAAAATGCGCAATAACCAGCCCAGATACAGCCGATCCGCCCATGGAGGAATATTGGCCTGCCCTCCACTCAGAAAAGCGATCGCCGCACCCGTGCAGATGATGGCGGGGGACTGATTGTACGTGTTGTCACTTGACAGTTGGTCGTTTGTAGCAGCTTCGCCGTTCTCCTCTTTTTCTGGACCCGGAAAAATGGCAACTGAAGTCCCCCCAGCAGGCGAGCCACAAAACTCCTTCTGCAGCCAATAGCCCAACTTCTCTTGACGCCCTCCCCCAATGCAGACCACGATCCAGTCCGGTTTCACCTCGCGCACCTTCGCAAAAGCCCCTTCGTCGCGATACTCCCCGTCAGTCCGATAATACGGTGCCTCATAAAAAAACTGACTTCCCCAAGGAAATCCCCTCGAAGCCACATAGTTCGCAATCCGCTCTGCCTCCTGCCCATTGGGCACCACCCAGAGAATCCGCCGTTCCTGCATCGGCACCGCACCTTTCCCTGTTGGAAGGGTCAGTTTCTGAACAATCTGCAGGCCTGAGATCCGACGGCAGTTTCGCCCCACCATACGCAGCAGCATCGCCACATAGCCTCCATCCATGACATTCCAAGCCGCCTCACGGTGTGAGCGCAACAACTCCCCGTCCACCGCCGCCTGAGCCAGCGAAGGCGCAGAAGGCACTCCTAACATCCCACCCTTGGAATCCAACTCGCGAAGCAAATCTTCCGCAGGCGCGTTCCAGAAACGCATGCTGAGGAAGGTGAAATTTGGAGAAACGTTCACAACTTTTTATCAATTCAACAACTTCACAGTCACCTGAGCCACTTTTGCGCCTCGGTCGGCGGTTGGCACCCAAGGCGCAAAATTCCAAGCTCTTTCAGGCTCTTTAAAAGCATTTACGATTTTTGCGCTTTCGATTACCCTTCAGTGACCACCTCACCTCCATCACTCACCTAAACGAACATTATATTCATACCTACATATGTCAATTTGACTTCAACCCTCATAGCTTTTGCTAGTTCTGCTTCCACCTCACCCCCACTTGCGCTGCAGGATTCCCAGAAACAACCTCATTCTCCGGCACACTTTTCGTTACCACACTCCCCGCCGTGATTACAGCTTCATCGCCCACAATGACACCGGGACCTACAAAACTTTGCGCTCCCACCCAAGCTCCATCCCCAATCGCAATTGGCGCATTGCGGAATCTGAAAGTCTGATCCCGGAAGTCGTGGTTGCCTCCACAGAGAAAAGCTCGCTGGGAAATGCAAGCACTCGCCCCAATCTTCACTGGTTCGAAATTGAGAATGAACACCTCTTCCCCCAGCCAACACCAATCGCCGACCTCCAGCTTCCACGGAAAGTGAATGTTTACCCGAGGCTTGATGGTCACTCCTGCTCCCACCTTTCCCCCAAAAACCCGCAAGACCAAGCACTTCAGCCGCGACGGCCACGGCAACGGACTCAAGAATAAAACGCATTTTAGGACATACCACACCGCTTCGACAGCCTTCGACCGTCCCCGGTCAAAGCCGACCGAGGCGTCAAACTGATCTAGACGGGTATTGGACATGGCGATAACCGGCAGCGAACACCGCGATCAAAAATCTCTATAATTTAGGAACGCTGTTTGATCCATCGTCGAAGCTTGCCTGTGTTCTTCTCTGTAGCTGCGAAGAACAAGTAGCTGACGAGATAGAGCAAAATGACGACAGCCCCATAAACTCCGTACGACTTCATACCGGGCCACATTCGATCTACATTCCCAGAAATAAAAGGAACAATCAAGATCGACAACACGGGTAAATGAACAAGATACAGTGAATAGGAGAACCTCGAGAAAAATTCACCAAGCCTCATCATAAGGGACTTTCGTCTGAACTCCAAAGACGCCCACACGCACACCGCAAAGACGGCTCCGAGCAAATACTGTCCGCACCAGTTCGGAAGTCCGACGGAATCGAAAAAGGCGACACGCAGGGCCACAAGACAGGCCAGTGTCGCGGAAAGCGACCCCATCAACACGACCACTGCGCCAATCCCCCTGATCGGAAATCGCTTCCAGGCCAGGTAGGCGACGACGCCCAACAACCACACGCCGGACAAGACAAGAATTTCCCGATTGACAATAATCAGACAAAGCACCCCGACGAGGCCACCAATCACCCTCGACCATAAGCCAGCGCGGGAGAAGGCAGTTACCCAAACACCTGCAAACAGAACGTAATACCAAAACTCATACGCCAGACTCCACAACGGGCCATTCGAACCAAAGGGAGGAACAAAGATCGTTTGCAGGAATACGAGATTCCCGACAAATGCCCCCACCCCCAGAGAGTCCACCAACGGATGATGCTGGATGTGCGCAAATCCCCCTTGGTGGACGAAATGACTGTCGGAAGCAATCTGAAGAGCTGTCAGGTCCAAAATACCGGTCAGAATTATCGCCGGTATGAGCACAATCCAAAGCCGTGTAAGCCGGGCAAACAGATAATCCCGCCACGACCACGTCTCGTTGGAAACTTGATCAACCACAATTCGCCCCACCACCAAACCGCTCAACACAAAAAAGAGAAGAACTGCCTCGTGCCCGAATTGGGTGATGAAATAAAATACTTTCGTGACCAAATTCGGGCTCTCGATTTCGCCGTAATCAACAAACAGATAATGCCGTGCGTGCTCCAAAACAACCAACCCCGCTGCAATGGCACGGTAAAGATCAAGCAAAGGAAAGTAGACCGGTTTCTGCGCTAAGGAAGGCATCGATTCTAGATCTTAGAGATACTTCTGACAGGCCTCGACCAACCGAGTGGCAATAGACGACCAACTGTACTGCTCAGACACCAATTGACGTCCTAATTCGCCACGCTGCCTTCGCTCAAGCTCATCAGTAGAAAGAGCATGACCCAGCTGTTCTTGGACAGACTCAATCGTAGGTGTCGCCTCCCATGCTCCGCCTCGCTCAGTCAAGGCCGGAAAATTGCACTCGTCGGTCTGGACGACCGGGAGCCCATAACTGGCCGCCTCCAGCACCGCCATCGGAAAGCCTTCGGAATACGACGGCAGCACAAAGAGGTCCGCCGACCGCAGGGCCGCCTCTTTGTCCTCCCCGCTCACTGAACCATAAAACGACACCACCTCCCCCAAATCCAATTCCTTAGCAATCCCCTCGATGGTCGCTTGATAGCCCCCCTCATCAGGCCCGAAGAGGGCGATCTCCCAATCAGCCGTCAGTCCCTTCGGCAACCCAGCCCACGCCGGCAACAGGAGATCCAGCCCCTTTTTCTTGTGGATGCGGGATAGAAACACCACCCGCCTAGGCCGTTTCCTCGGAAATCGCCCCACCAGTTTCTCAACCTCCTCGGAACTCCGCTCAGGTGGTAGGTGTACTCCATTCGGTAAGGTCACGATCGGCGCCGTGATCCCATAGTCGCGAATTTGCTGGTTTTCCTTGTCCGAGCACGCTCGCCACAACGACACATGGCGGAAATTGGCATTCTCGAACAACAGCCCCGCAAGTCGCTTCTTCCCCCGCGATCGCGCAAGAATCCAAGGGTCCAAGAAGCCTTGTACGTGATATACCATGGGTTTGTCGACACGCCGAGCCTCGCGCCCCATCACCCAATTCGGATACACGTAGAACCCATGCCCGTGGACCACGTCTGCGGCCTCGACAAGCTGTTCCGCGTCCCGTCCGAGATCCGGAGCATAGAAGACCTTCGCCGGACCCTTACGCTCATACTGTCGCGTCCCGTCCCACTTCCTCGAGAATTCCGACGCTCGTGTCGTGCACAGTTCCGATCGCTCGCCAGCCTCGTTCAGGCCATTGTGCATTCCCAAGGCGGAATATCCCAATCCTGCCCCAGTCGAGGGTTCTAAAGACTGCACGAAGTGGAGATGGTGCATTGCGAAAGCCTACTATGACGCTCCAAGAGGACTCAGGATCGACCAGTCGCCGCATCCAAGGCTCGAAGCGCATTTCTGGCAAAATTCTCGCAACCCCAGGTAGCAATGATTTTCTCGGAACACCGCCCGAATCGCTGGCGCAGCTCCCCACCAGCAGCAAGCTCGGAGAGCCGCTGGCTCAACTCACTAGCCGAACTCGGAGCAAAGGTGAAACCGTTGCCGTTATCCTCGACCAAATCTTCCGCACAACCGACAGTTCTGGAAACCAGTAAGGGCACACCGCACGCCATAGCCTCATTCACCACGAGACCCCACTCTTCCCAAAGGCTCGGTAAAACAAACGCCTCAGCCAATGCGAAGAACAATGGATTCTCATCAATCTGCCGAAATCCGTAAAACACCACATCGCCCTGCCCCAGCGCTTGCCGATCAATATCGCTGAGATCACTTGCATCATGCACCTTCATTCCCAATCTCGCAGCCTGAGCCCGCAACCCGGCCTCTTCGTCACCGCTGCCCACCATCACCAGCGCCACCTCTTCCTCGCTCTCCGCGCAGAACTGAGCGTAGCTCTCGACTAGAACACCCAGATTCTTCTTCTCCACCATCCGCCCTAGGCTGAGGAAGTACCGCTCGGGGAGGCACAGCTTTGCGCGCACGCCTTGGGCATTTCCCCGTGCTTTCTCGGCCTCACTGGCAAACAGCTCGTTGTCGACGGCGTCGTATCCAGTGAAGATGCATTCCTCGGGAATTCCGAGATTAGCAAAGTGTCGCTTCTGGGGAGCGCCCCCGACCAGTGCGGCATCGAACCTGCCGATCATCCGACGCTTCACCCAGCGCTTCCATCCGGTCGCCCGCTCCGTCCCTGCGTGACTCTCGTTCATCATGATCGACTTCACCCCTAGGATCTGCGCGGCGACCCATACCGCCGCCTCCGGCAAAGGCGCGTAGCTTGGAAGAAACGCTGCCTCGATTGACCGTTCGCGAAACAAACGTCTCGCTGCAAGCAACGTCCGCCGAAAACCCTGAGCCTCAATCGATCCGGGACACAAGGTCTGCAGCCCCTCGCACTGTGGCCCCAAGATCTCCCAGGCGTATGTTTTCGTTCCAGACGCAATCTGCACCGGCACTACCTCAGCTTGATGCGCCGCTTGAAGGGCAGCCACTCGGGCATGGTGATAAGGACCGAATTGGGCGAATACTATAGCAGCCTTCAACCTAGAACCTCAATGGTTTGAGAAGAGAAAAACGTTTGGTGGCCTCCCCACACAGGGCCGCCAGTATTACCGTCGCCGACACAACCAAAAGGAGGGACAACACCCCGCCTCCAAAGCTCCCAACAACTAAAACAGTGCAGGCCGAAATCAAAATAGGGGCATGCCAAACGTAGACAGCACCCGAGCGAAGGCCCAGCCGGCTCGCATAACGCAAAACTCTGGCTCCAAGGTCGTATTTGCCAGCTTCGTAGAAAAGGCCATACAAGATAGGCGCAACAAGCAGATGCCCTAGTCGTAGCCACTCAACTTTCATCCATGCCAACAAGGTCAGAGACGAAAACAGCAGAGCCAGCGTAGCAAGCTCCCAGCGACCCAGGCGGAAATCTTTGAAGACGACCCCCGTCAAATATGATGCCCCGTACAGGGGCATAATCGACCATTCTGGTCCATGAAGCGAACAGAAGCCCTCTCTCACACCCCACAGCGTTCCTCCAACACCAACCAAGACGAGCGCCAGTCCGACTCGGAGACAAGCCCCGAAAGATCCAAACAACGGGAAGCAGCAAACTTGAATGGCAAACAACACCGGCAGAAAGTAGAATTGAGGGGAAGCGGGCACTATCATGAAATCGACCCATCCTTTTGTCGATTCCGGAAGTGGCAAATCAATTGACTGAACGAAACCTCGCTTCCAGAGGCCCCACATCGAAAACTTGTAGATGACCGAAAACAAGAGGCAGGGTACAAGTAGCCGCGCTGCCCGCCTTTTAAGAAACCCAAGAAATCTTTCTCGACTGATGAAGGACTCTGGCTTTGTCAAAAAGCCCGATGCGAAAAAGAAGCCGAAAACTGCCCATTCGAAGACACCTTGCAGCACCGACAAGACCTCTGAAGCGACTGGGTTGAAATGCCCAATAGGAGGCACGTGGATGATCACGACCCCGAAAATCGCGGTCGCCTTGACCACATCGATTTCGTGAGAATAAACGGTCACTATGCCAGTCATTGAGCAGTCAAGGCCGCGAGCCCCTATAAACATGCGTCACTTTCCCAGCCACTGCTGCACGCCGGGGATTACGTGCGTATTTACCAACGAGCCGTACTAGTGCTACGCACGGCACGATCGCATACAGCAGTTGATAGAAGTAAAACCATAAGTAAGCCCTCGACAGGAACATAGCGTTCACGACAATGATTCCAAGAAGGCAGGCTCTTAAGTAGGCATTGGGAACCGTATACACGTATCCATCGAGGGCAGATACCAAGAACCCCAACAGCGCCATCGAGAGCAGCATCCACAGCTTTCCCCCATCCAAGAGAAAAAATCCAGCGATCCCGGGGCAGTACGGAGCACCATTCATAAACGACACATCTTGGAGAATTCCCTTCTCCGGCTTCTCTTTCCAGATTGCGCGAGGCACGAAGTGCATAGGCACGTAAAGCCAAGACAACGCATAGGGACGCTTCGTCACCTCCGCCGCCTTCGCCGCCACAAAGGTGTCAAAGATGTTCATGTCCCCCCCGGAATGATAGAAATGCCAATAGGCACCGGTCAGTCCATGTTCGCCATACGACCTCTCCACCACCTGTTCGACAACGAGGTCTTCGTTACTCGCATAGCGCAGGTCGCCCAAAACCTGGAAGAGTGGCTGAAGAAGCACAATCGGGATAATCAACCACGCATATGAGGCACGCCCCTTCCATCGCTGCACCAAGGCAATTCCCGCGATCATCACCCCGGCCACATAGAATCCCCGAAACATGCTGACCTCCCGCATCAACCAAGTGAACACGAGGAACAGGCTCCCGGACAAGATCAGGGACCCCAAGTAACGCCTATCTGATTGCCTCCGATAGCGCTCAAAGATCACCACAAGCGCGAAAATATGGACAGCTTGCAAGGGAACAGGGAGATCGTAGGCATACGCACCCAATGCCGATCCATAAATCGCCCGTCCGCCCCTCGCCAAGGCCAGCATCACCGGCAAGGTGACGATCTGGAAACCAATCAACCGCTGCACCATAGATCCAGTAATGATTGGCAACACTGGAGTCGCCGCAAGCCGCTGACGCCGCCGCTTAAGCCAGTCCGCGCCGAGTTCCCGAAATAGAATGGACCCCACCCAGAACGCAATCATTGCCGCAGTTCCCCACCACATACCGGAGACCACGTCGGACAGACCGACCTGAATGCGGAATAAGCCTGAGAACAATTGGTAGTCATTCTCCAAGAACAGGTACAAGGGCCGCATTCCGAAAAACAGGAAAGACATGAACAGAAAGCCTCCCACTCCAGTCACATGCCCCGTCTTGACCTGACGGCCGAGGAGAGCCAACTGACTCGCGAAGAGTAGAAACACCGCCATCCCGCTGCTCGGAAACCCAAAGGCCAACAAGAACGGAACGAATATGAACGCTGCAAACATATCCAAGGTCTACGCGGAGGCGGACTTCTGTAAATCTGCACTACCTTGAGCAAACCGCCTGGCCTGCTCCTCAGCCTCCTGGAGGTTCTTCCCCAACGTCTCCAGAGAGAATCGTTCCCAGTCCAGCTCGTAGGCTGAGAATGCCTCCAGACGAGAGGGATCTCCCAGACACTTTTCCAGAACATCGACAATACAATTCGCATTCACCTCCGGAAGGACCCAGCCGTTACGCCCCTCCTCCACCACTTCCCCACAATACCGGGACACGATCAGAGGCAATCGGTGTGCCGCGGCCTCGAGTTGCGTGATCGCAAAGCCATCGGAATAGGTCGGCAAAATGAACACATCGGCGTCAGAATAGAGCTGCTCTGCAAGGATTCGATCGACGGCACCAAGCTTTCGCACGTTTCCTCCCACAGCATGTGAGTATAGAAGCCCCTCGGGGTCCGGCCCGGCCATCAGAAACTCCACCGGGGAGCCTTCCAATCTGACCGCGGCTTTCAACAGCGGAATCACACCCTTCCGGAGGATGACTTGGCCTAAGAACAAAACCTTGAGAGGTCGCTCGACAACAAACCGGTCCGGATAGCGCCGCGTGGGCATGACGCGCTGGTCAGCACTTCGCTCATAGGCCAGCGGCACGATCTTCGTCTTCTCAGCTGGTACACCACCCCGCTCGAGCAATTTCTTCGACCACTCAGAGTTGACCAGAATGCAGTCAGCCAGCTCGATCTCCCGTCGCCAACGTTCCCAGTATGCCAGAGGCGGCCCGCATCCCAGATCTGCCGCGCTGTCCTGCTCCTTCGCGACCTGCTCACACACCCAACGTTGCTCCTCCGGCCCGGGGTCGATTTGACAGAGCACGGTCGGTATTCCCCGATCACGTGCCCACTGAAACGGTGTCTTCGCAGAATAACTATAAGAGAACACTAATTTAGTCAACTGGCCCTGCTCCAAGCGACACAGTTCCCTGACCACATTTTGTTGAAACCATTGATCTCGCACATTCATCGCTGCCCATCCACTAATCCCTCGAAATCTCAACCAAAGATCGAATACCACTCGGCGCATAGTAAAGGCCCGAACACAAGCCTTATCAAGATCCGGATGAAAGCGGCCGGACAGCGATGCATGGAACTTATTGATAAGTGCTCCTAGCGGGGATGGAACCCATGCGTCCGTGATCAAGGAACCCAACTGCCCAACGCTGCAGAGCGCGCGGGGAATCGCATAGTGCTCCCGGGAGCCAAGCTGAATGCAAGCCCAACCAAATCGCTCCAAGTGGGAGGGGGCAAATGAGTTCGCTGAACGGGTGTTACTCATCAGAGGAAATGGCCCTCGAATGCCCACGGCCTTCTGAGTGGTCATCGGTGGCTACCGAGCGTTCAAGGCAAAATCCACCTTATCTCGGTGCTGAACTCCGCGCCCAATAATGTAAAACTTAGCACGATGACTTAGCCTCCGACGAATCGAATGACGGTAGAAGTCGCTGAGATTAGTAGATGTATTTGTCGAATAAATGACTCGTGGTCCTTCCAAAGACTCATTCCGTAAGCCTGATGCCTCTAACCAGGCAATTACTTTGCTATGGTAAACTGTGTGCCAGAGTGTCTTTTGCAGATCTGCTATATCCAACGACTTGGGTATGCTTAGAAGTCGCCCACGCAAAGCGAAAGACGAACTCGTTCTATCCACCATGTTGCGCCGATACACCAGACGTTTGGAAATATAGCAGAACTCATATCCCTGATTGAGTAAGGCGCCGTCAACTTCAGACGCAAGGTCAGCGAGTTCGGCGACCACGCGGACGTGCAGCAAATCGTCAGCATCCAATGGCATCACGAAGTCTTCGCCATTTGCTCCAGAATGGTAAAGGGCAACATCTCTCTTCAGATCAGCGTCTCGGAGCCCGCTATTCTCACCGCGGATTGTCTTCGCATCATGGGGTGGATCAAAAGGCGCTTCGACAAACTGGAATCGGTCATCAAGCCCCGACGCGAAGTCGGGCTTATCATGACAAGCGACGGTAATCCTGAAATCTGGTGACTCTTGGTTCTCCAAAGAAGCAAGCGTTTGACGTAGTAGCGTACAAGTCAACGACCAGTCCCGAACGGCGCTTTTGGCCGCCAAGGGTGTAATAAAGTGAATCATAAATCAATATCTGAGTGGCTGGAAAGGTAGTCCACGAGACGCTTTGCGAAGCAGTAGGCCAGGAACGTCGTATTGGCGTTACTGGCGGTTCGGAATGTGCTGGCTCCCAACACAAAGAGGTTTGTTGTTCCAAAAACGCATAGATTAGAATCTACAACCCCGTCTTTCTTCGACCGTCCCATACAAAGTCCGCCTACATGATGATAGTTATCCCTTACAGACTTCAAGAACTTCGGGTCGAGCTCGTCAAGCTCCTTAACCAAGCGCAGTTCTGCAATTCCAGACTCTTCCAGCGCCTCTTTGCATCGCACCGTGAATGCTCGCATAGAACTTAGCTCGTCATCGCCTATTCTCCAATCGAGGATCACCTTCGAGAGACCAGATGCGTCACGGTCCGTTGAATCAATCTTAATCCGGCTTTCGCCAAGCGGAGTTTGCTCCGATTGAAGCATGAAGGAGATCTTGGATCGACTTGGCACAAATACTCGATTTTGCACGACGTAGCGGAACATCAATGGAGGGAGGTGCCTACCACAGGCGAGAAGGTGGCGAGGCAATTCGCGGATGTTCTGAACTTTCCCACCGAAAACAGCAGCCCGCAGAAACTGCTTGAGGTAGACAAGGTTCTCACCAATCGAACTCTCGAAATGCAGCATCCCTTGCGTGTTAAGAATCGGCTCCTCGTGGAGTGCCTGATTGGTCAGGCGAAGCTTCGGTTGAAACTTAAAACCAGATCGTACAATACTAGAGAAAAAACGCGTGAAGCGTTTCTTGTCGATTGGGTGAACTGAACCCGCACGACCACCAACATGGTCTTGGAAGAAAGCTCCGACATTAGGATTCTTCGCCCAAGGGGCGTGGCTATCTCCACTATCAGCGGCGTGCAACATCAGTCGAACCGACTCAATCGTACCTGCTGCCAGAGCAAAAGCGCCCCCTTGAACCTCCTCTCGGTGACCGGAGTCATCCACAACGGTCACCCCATGAATGTCTCCATTTCGACCGTGAAACTCCGTCACGGTGCGGTGCATCAACACGTAGAGATGAGGATTCGTCCGAATCTCTTCATCAAACATCTCCGCCATGCTGGGAATCTTCAGCCATCGGGTCAGAAACAACTCCACCCCCGCCTCGAATTCTGGAGGATGGGTGCCGATTTCTTCCAGAACTGCAGTGTCCTCTTGAAACCTAGCAGGGATTCCCAGGGCTTCGTAGGTCGGCCCATGGAAGCGCTCAATCTCCTCGTATGGAATCGGCCACTGAGAGTTCTCCAGCCAACCGCGGCCTTCAAAATCCGCAGGCTGATACTCGACCAATTGCCCACCCCATAAATTACTCGTGCCACCGAGACTCCGACTCCGGGCAATCTTGATCCCCTCATGGGGAAGCCCAACACTGGAATAGGTAGTATCCTCAAAATTGTTAAGATCGCGTCCTCCGGACTCGATCACCACGACTTCCCGCCCTCGCTGGACCAGTTGGATCGCGAAAAATAGACCAAGGGTTCCCCCACCGATGACGACCATCCTGTGTGCCTCTCCTACGGGGGGAAGCGCTTTAGTCGATTCAATAATCATTGATCTCGTTCGCTGTGGAGAATGGACTTAGCAAGAAACGGCGGACTGCAAACAGACGTCAACTCGAAACTGATTTGTCAAACTGAGAAATTCCGCAATCTGCTCATCCGAGAACCTTTGCCCACCGGCGACCTGGCAGGCTTGTGCGATGCGCTCCCAGTTTGAGGACGAAAACAAAAGAATGCCACATTTGTTCCGATGATGCGACGTCGCCTGAAGTATGGCTGCAAGCTCACCCGCAGAGGAACAATCCATTTGCAGGGCATCGCTCCACGTCCGACATTCTTTCGGGTTCCGGGAAAACCAATCACGGAGTGTTTCTAATGCCGAATTAAACGGCGCGAAAGTGATATAGCGCTTACTTGAAAGCGACAACTTATCCAGCCTGCGGTTAATGGCGTTGTCTTCAAACTGCAACCAACCACTCGCCGGTCCCGACTCCCGGGCGATCGCCTCGATCGTATCACCTTCGCCACCGCACCCATAAGCACGAATGCGACCTCGTTGCACTTCCTCTTCGAGAAACTCGATCAATGCCTCAGAAGCGGCGTCCGACGGCGAGGGTTCGTGAAGGAGGAACAGATCAACGTAGTCGGTCCGCAGGGAGCGGAGACTGCGTTCAAGACTCTCTTTCGCCTTGGCAGGATCAAAGATGCCCCAGTTGGAATCTTGGCTCGGCGGGCGCAGTTTCAGGAGACGCTTGGTGAACGGAGCGACTGCAAAAACCCTCCGAGCCAAGAGATTGACCCAACGGACCTTAGCAGCGCCAGATGGCTCGATGCCGAATTTCGTTGTCACCGTAACACGGTCTCTTTTGCCCTCCAGAAACTGACCAAGAAGACGCTCAGACTCCCCTAACCCGTAGAGGGGAGCGGTATCGAAGTGCGTGATGCCGTTGTCGAAGGCGCAGTCAAGAAGGGCGAGCCGTTCGGCGGTGGACCCGACAGACATAAAGCTTGTGGTTCCATAACCCAACGCGGAACTTGACTTTGCCCAAGGAAAGAATGACACATTCTTCATGGATTCACAGAAGCTCCTGGTTTCAAGTCAGCACCTGGTGCCTGGCTACCGGTCAATGATTCATAAGTCTCCTCAATGATCCGTGCATTGGTCGCCCATGAGGCAAATTCCCGATAAGAGGACCAATCAAGTTTAGGATCGCTTTCCTCCAAAGAGGCTCCGTCCCTTTGCCTTCTAGCCAAGGAAAATGCATCCAGCGCTCCTTGATCCAGCGCATCTTGGTCGTCAGGCCTCACGAAGATTCCCAGTTGGAAGCGCAGGACACAGCTTTCGAGAGGACCGCCTCCGCACGATACCAACAGAGGCTTGGCGGCGTGGGCCGCGACGTTCAGGACACCGCTCTGCGAGCGAAAATCACGACTGTACGTCATTACAATCACGTCAGCCGCAGCAAAATAGCTGGTCAGCGCCTCTTCCGGCACAAAGGCTTCCCGGAATCGAATCCGGTGAGAAACGCCGAGATCCTCGGCAAGTTGACGGTAAAAACAGAGCGGGCGGTTGCTTGACGCCGACTGCACACGTCCCATGATGACTAGATAAGCATCGGGAACATGCACCATTGATCGAATCATGAGATCCAGATTCTTGCCATCGCGGATAAAACCCAGCGAGAGAAATACAATCGCACCTTCCGGAACCTCCCACTCCTCACGGATCGCACCGGTGCTCCGCCACTCTGGCCCCAACTCGAAGAGGCCATGCGGAACAACGGCTGAGCGCACGTGCGGTGGAACACATGCTTCGAGTGGCAACGGATCGTGAACGAACACCGCGCTCAAAGGACTGTAGGCCATCCTCACTGACAACGCATGCCACCAATCCGGTCCGATCTTATAATCCCGGACTGGATCGTGCAAGCAGGCCATCACAGGAATTCCACAAACCTTCGACACCACAAATAGCGCTGGAGACCAAAAAGGGGCGAGGTATTCGGAGTAGCTCGCTAGCAACACCACGTCCGGACAGCGCCGGATCATCACCACCAGTAGTTTGAGCTGATTCAACAAAAGGCGATAGGAAAGCCCCGTTACCCGGCGCATCCTCGCAAGTGCTCCTCTCGCCACCCGCCCTTCAATTCCGGACTTGACGTCTGGCGAAAGGAGCTTCTGTAATTCCACCAATGGCCAGGGCTTGAAACCGGCGCTCCGGTCACACAGCTCAATGACCAGCCAACCTAACTCCCCGAAGGCCCGCGCCTGAAAGTGCCCGTAGACGGGAATGCCTCCTTCCGTTCCCGGATTGAATATCACAATCGTCCGGTGAGACTGGGATTCCCTGCCTTGGCACCTACTCATATCACCCTAACTCTCCCTGAACGGAACCCTCTTGTTTTACACAAGTAGAGGCCTGTAGTTCAGCTCATACTTGAGATCCGTCGTGCGCACGCCGACCTTCACCGCAGGGACTCCCGCGACGATAGTGTACGGGTCTATATCTCGACTGACGACTGCGCCTGCGGCTACCACGGCGCCCTCGCCGATGGAAACACCCGGCAAGATCATGGCCCGGTAGCCAATCCATACACGATCTCCAATCGTGACCGGACCTCCTCGAAGGCCGAACTCCGGATCCTGAGGATCATGACCGAGGGTGAGAATCGACGCATCCGCGCCAATTGACACATCAGAACCAGTCCGAATCTCATGATGTCGACCATCAAACATACAGTTGAAATTGATGACATTACGCTCCCCAAAATGCACTTTCCGCCCATTGAGAAAACGGCACCCCATCTGCACTCCCGATCCCCGGCCAATCGCCCCCAAATAAACTCGAAGAAAGGCAAGGCGGATGCTCCGAAAGGGAATTCTGCCCAGCCAACCATTGTAAGTGTAGGCCAACAAGCTCCCAACAAGTAAACGAATGTCCATGAGAATCAATCTAGATCTGGAATTGCCTCGATCAGAAGCCGGCGGAAATTCTTCACTGAAAAATGGTCTCGCGCTGCATCAGCCTTCTCGACCGCCCTTGCCTGCAACTGCTCCAATCCCTCGACCGCCTCCTCAATCGCATTCTTGAGACTGTCGACACAGCCGTCCCGACATGAAACACACACACCAAACTTCTGCGCCTGCTGATGGAGTGTCGTTCCTTCGGTGGCAATGACCGGAATACCCATGATCATTGCTTCAATAACTACTCGTGAAACACGAAGCGCGTAATTGTCGCGATAAGGAAGCATCATCACGGATGTCCGTGACACCTGTTCCATATAGCCTCCTTCCTTGAAGTATTCTTGGATGAACCGAAACTTGGGCTGCCGCTGAAGGTATTCATCCTTCGAAACCCACCTGCCTCCTTCGTCCTCAAAATCATCTAACCACTGCATTGTGAATGCCGCTCCGAACTCCGAATTCTCCGCAAGGACACTACGGATTGCAGTCTGTAGAATATCACTGCCCTTTTCATGACGCGCCGCACCGTAGGCCCCGAGCAAAGGCACCTTACGGATCGAATCTAAATTGGGGTCGTCTCTACCGACAGGCAACCTAACCGGATGTGGGAGATAGGTAAACTTCACTCCGGTGACATTGGTAAGAGCCGCAACCATAGACTCTGTTTCTGCAGCCAGAATCACACGTCCATTACCCACTTCGCGGGACAATTTCCGAATCAGCCACACAAAAAGCCGTGCAGTAGGATCGGCGTTGACCTGGGGGCTTCCGTCTTCAGCCAGATGAATCGGTGTATTTGGGAAAAAGAGCAACACTCGGATTGGATATCGTCTTAATGGACCCATAATGAGACGCCACCACCCGACAAGATGATGCACCAACACAGTAGGCACAAAAATCATATCCGGGGACGCACAATCTTGCAGCCTATCTGATGGGTCGGATTTTTCGCTTTGCTCTATTCTCTTCAGGAGCCGAGCAATACTCCAATACGTCAACACGCCATGCGCGGGCACTCGAAGTAATCTTTTCCATCTAGGGGCGTTATCACCGATCCTCCTCCAAATTGAACGCGGCAACATCGGCTCTCCATTCAACCCGTCCACGAGCCACGATTCTGCATATCGGTCAGTGAACACGCTACAGATATCTCCGAGCTCAAGCAGACCACTCCGGATCGTCTGGATATATTCGAACCAGTGACCTCTGCGATCGCAAAGAGCATCCTCAACAATCCACCATTTCATCACTCGACCAATTCAACAGCATAGGACTCCAGACCCGCATACCAATTTTCTCCACCCACTCAATAGTTTCCACTTTAGCCTCTGATCAATCGTCGGCCAAACACTGTGACAGTGCAGAATTGCGGCATGCTGAAGCAACCCATCTTTCTTCATTTCGCGCCACATCGAACCTCTGGCGTTATACTTGGTATTTCGAACCGTCCCAATCCTAAAGTCTCGCTGCGCAACTGTTTCATCTTCGAAGAGCAGTTCATTCAAAACTTCCTGATCGTTTCTTATCGCTCCTATCTGGATATCTTGATCTGATGCAGAAGACAAGACATCCTGCCATTTCTCGAATAACCTCTTGACGCTTGGGGCTTTTCTGAACGCAAAAACCCCACTGTTGTAATGTCGAGAATTTTCGTATTTCACGAAGGGCTCAACGTCGGGTCGACCGGGAATGTTTGCAGGTTCATGAGCAATCACAAAATCATGAACGCTTAGACTCCTCCATAACTCTTGCAAACTTGCCAAGATTTTGGTATCAGTATCTAGGTAGATTCCGCACTCTCCGGCGAAATCATTTAGAGCAGCAACTTTGCAAATAGTAGGCCTTTGCCCTGAAGGAAGAGGCCTGAAGCAAATAGCCGGTCTGCTGTTTGGAAATTCTTGGTCAGTGTAAATCGTAATTCGAGCATTTTCATTATGCTTAAGAAGACTCCCCGCCGACAGCAGGGCTTCCCTCAAGTATTTTTTGCCACTGGCACTATAGACGATGTTCATAGGCTTTGAAGTATAATTCCGACTGAAACTTGTGCATTCCACCAATGCTGATGCCTCTGTGAGAACGTCCAGCAACTCGCTTATGAGGTATCAAGTTACCCTACTGCATTGGCTAGCCGGGCAGCAAACGCCTCTACACTGGAGACAGTTCTACTAACCTCGATAATACGTTTTGCTATATCGCCATTATCGCCCAATGCTCCACTTATCGCCTCTAAAGCTACGTTTTCATCATAGGACTCAAACACGCGGCATCCCGGAAGTCCGTCGATAACCTCGGCAGTACCGGTCCTCCGATAGGCCACAATACGCTTCCCTAAATTTGCAGCTTCCAGGGCTGCCAATGGACAGGGATCATCCAATGAAGAAAGAAAGAACAGGTCACACTTCGCCACCACTTTACCAGGAACCCAATGCCAACCGTGCCAGAGGACACGCTCAGATCGGTAAATCTCATCCATCGTCGCCACCCCACCCACCCAGTGAAACTGCCAGTCAGGAAATTGCTTGCCGGCCAAATCTGCGACTCGTGAAAACAACTCCACACCCTTTCGCGTATTGATGGAGCCAACCATCACGATGTGCTGCCGGCTAGGATTGAACTGCTGCAATTTGACGCTGCCGTCCACGCACTCGTAAATGACATGGGTATTGGTTGCGCCATACTGATCGCGGTAGAGAGCTTCTGCCTGCCGAGACACGCATAGTAAGGGGTTCCGACGAACGATCCACTTGAAAAGTCGAAACCGGAATGGTGACAACTGCCGGGCCTGGCCGAGCATGTATTCGGTCTCGTGAAGATAAAGTGCGATGCTAGGGCGGAGCAGACATGCCAATATCACCCGCCAGTGCAGGGAAGTCCCGAGCCCGTTGACGATCACAGTGGGCGAAAGCAAAAGCAAGGCAACGGATTGCCTGAAACTTCGCTTGGACCCAAGATTTACCAATTGGCTACTCCCGTCAGAAGGCGACAAGTTTCTGACAAATAGATAAATAGATCGCCAATCGCCTCCCTCCGTAAAGGCGGATGAAGTGATAACCGCAAATCGTAGCTTTTTATAGTGCGTCAGCATTTAAAATTGGGCGGTCATAACTTGTCGTCTGTTTTATTCCCTCCGGGCAGAACAACCAAGGTTCTCAGGCGGGGGAAATGGTTCGGAGAACCTCTTTATATTGATCTATTCTTTCGCGTCCCAGGACCTCCTCAAGAATCTTGCGGCTACCCAATGGAATCGGCTGAGGTTCCGTTGGATTGACTGCTTTTCCAAGATCGTCGTTGACACACACCTTCAAGTCCTGCACCCCAAGAAAGCAGGCTATATTCTCGAACAGCACCCTAGGTCGGCGCGCGATATCGTTAAAATCTCCGACGAAAAAATTCCCCGGGCGCAATTTCCTGGACCACCGGTCAATGATTTCGACATATTGAGAGCATGAGAGCTGATAGTCCGTACTCACAAACTCCCGAAACTCCACTTCCCCGACATCCTCCATCGGACGGCCTATATCACGCGACAGGTCCTTCTTAGCATGAGACCATGCTCTCTCAAGCGGATCACGGACCAACATCACGACCTTTAGATCGGGCCGTAACATTAGAATTTCATCGATGGTCTGGCTGTCGGTGCTGGCAGCGTAGGAAGCACACGCCTCACCGCGGATGAGAGGCTTTTTTACCCAGCCGAAGCGACGCCATCGCCGGAAACGCTCCCTCAACGACAGCCTGAAAAAGTCTAGATACCAACTCAGCTTCGGAGATATCGGCTGGAGCCCCACTTCCGCCGGCCTGTCCGGCGTTCTGAGATTACTAAAATAGTAAAGCTCCTTTTCAGGGGGAATATAGATTTCAGGATGATTGCCCAGATGTCCCGAAAGCCACGTAGTCCCCGTGCGTTGCGGACCAATAATTAGGAAGCGTGGAAATAGTTCCAGATCGGCCTCACTATCGTCCAACTCGATGAGCGTGAGGGTGTCGGTTGTGATTTTCTTGCGAGTCTCGGTGACTGGGCGCATTTGGTCAGGCATTTTGTTAGTGGCAGCGATGTTTTTGGAACGCTGAGCAGCTTCGCTGGTTGTGAGGCTAGAAAGGACAGGGGCCAGTTGCCTGTTCTATCAGCAGCTGCTCTGAAGATGTCGCATCACCCAGCGATAAGCACGACTTCGAAGCTTGAGGTCTAGCGGCTTAAGGACTCGATTCGTTCTCGCAATCCGAAAATCTGTCTCTTTCTCCAAGCAAACTTGTTCGAACATGGCGTCGTATTCGGCACACATTCGTGTCAGTGCAAATTGGCCCGCAACCCGGGCCGCTGCGTTCCCAGCCAGTTCTTCTAGCATTTCAGAATCTTGTGAAAGCTTTTCCAAGGTCGACACAAAGCTCTCAATGTTTCCGTGGGAAACAAGCATACCGCTCTGGCCATGCTCAATGGCCTCGGCAATGCCACTCGGCGTGCGATAGGCGACAGGAACACAGCCTGTCGACATCGCCTCCAGCAGGCTGATTGGCAAGCCTTCGAAGTCCGAAGTCAATAGGAAGCAATGACTGTCACGCACAAGATTCAGAACCTCTTCATTGGCAATCCGGCCCCGAAATATAATCTCTTTCTGAAGACCAAAGTCGGCGAACTTCCGCCGCAAGCCTGCACTGTCGGGGCCATCACCTGCAATCGTCAGAAGAAATGGAATCTCTCTCTTCCTAAGGCCCACCGCTATTTCGGGCAAATCAAATACCCTTTTCTGATACTGCTGCAGGCGATTGCAGTAGGCCAGGCGGAGACGTCCATCACGACGGCGGACGTTTTCTCCCGGTGGGGGCAGGGGGATGCCATGGGGAATGTGCCATACACGTGATTTCAAACTGGGGAATTCCTTTCCCAGTTTCTCCGACAGCAATCGACTCACAGCGACTATGACATCAAAATTCCGCCCAAGACGCCTAACCTCGTCGAAGTAACAGTGTTCATCACTATGGATGACAGCACATACTTTCACCGACTTGGCGAGAGTTCCAACCGCGCAACTCCGGTGAAAATCGTAGTTCGGAATATAGATGCAAGGAGACCGATCTTCTAGGAAGCGCTTCAGTTCCCGCCATTCTTGGCGACGGGTGCGCTTCGCAAGGAGTTCCAGAAATTCATACGGAATGCCTAGTTCATCTAGCTCCGGCTTCGCGTGCGGGGAGATCCCCGTAAACAAGACACGGTGCTCGAACTTCGAGTGCTTCGATCCACGCACCATATTCACCGTCCAGGTATTGACGCCTGAGAGGCCCCAATCACCGTAGCTATGGAATACTGGTATACTCATGAAACTCAATCAAGATTCTAGCACCGAAAACAGCTCTACGACGGCACCAGGATTCTCAATCGGCGATGAATATGCCAAAGCAACACGTCCCGGAAACGCCTCATAGCGCGGCGGGGCAACGATCGCCTCGTCACCTCTCTTCGATAATCTCTGATGAATTCCACTTGATTGGGAAGCCCGCGCATTTTTGCGATCCAGTGAGTCAGCACTAACAGCTGTAAAGTCAGCCAATCTGAGTAACCGATCAAGAAGCGCAATTGGTTTAAATTACCTGCTTGCGCCTTGGCCCCAAAATACCCTTTGGTGGTATCAGGATGATACGCCACACACTCGGGACGAAATTCAATTCGATACCCCAACCTGACGATCTCAGCTGCCATACTCAATTCATGGGCTTGAGATACAATGGTGGGAATACAGAGCTGGGACGGAAGGCGAGGATCGTTGCGAAACGCAAGCCCACAGCCGGGGCAAAGGACAGTCGGGCGCGCCTCGGCACTGTCTGGGTTCCACCACGGATCACTCCATGGATCTCCGGTTTCCGGCACATGCATTTTGAAACCAATCATTCCCATGTCTGCACTCTCTTCAAAGATCCGTGAGACTCTCCCCAAACAATCCGCGCGGGGATAACTGTCATCATCGAAACAGACAATGATTTCTCCGACTGCATCAGGGAACAACAAATTCAAGTTAGCACACCCGAGGTTCTCGCTCGCTCGGATCAGCCTCCAAGCCCCTCGAATCTCGGCAGCTTCGAGTAAAGTTCGCAACTGATTGGAACCAGCATTATCGACGATCAGAATCTCGTAATCACAGAAGTCCGATTCCTCAATTCTGGCTACAGACTTAATCAGATCTTCATCGCGCAAATACGTGACAATACAGATCGAAATACGAGGCCTCTTCATAGTTTTGACACTTGACTGGCTAGGATACAGAGTCGAGACACAGACATTCTTCTAGCTCCTTGTAGAGAGTAGACCGGCAATTTTCGCCGACTCCTTCAGCGCCATTCCTACCACCTGATCCATATTGTAATACTTGTATGTCCCCAATCGGCCAATGAAGCTAGTCTTGGGCGTCGCGTCAGCCATCTTCTTATACTTTTTGTAGGTCAGAGCGGCATCCGGGGCTGGTATCGGGTAATAGGGTTCTTTTCCCGGCCCAAAATCATCCGGATACTCCCGAACAATCGTTGTGTTGGCACAGGCCTGACCTGTTGCATGTTTCAATTCAACAATCCGGGTAAACTCTTCGTCATTGGGGTAATTGACCTGCATTGCCGGCTGCCAGAATCCAGCTTTACCGGATATCTGCTGCCTTTCAATGAGCTGTTCCGCACCAAAGGACTGCCGTTCAAACCGAAGGGAACGATACGGCAAAGGGCCGTGGCAATATTCAAAATATTCGTCAATTGCACCTGTATAGACCAAGTGTCGGCAAGCCACTTCATTGATCACTTCCCGATAATCTGTGTTTAACATTACCGAAACACGGTCTCCACACGCTTCCAGCATTTGCTCGAACATCCGGCTATAGCCCGCCTTGGGCAACGCTTGAAATTCCTCTCTCAAATATCGGTCGTCTCGGTTGGTTCGAATTGGAATGCGCCCACACACTGAAGCGTCTAACTCCCTAGGGTGTCGCTTCCACTGCTTTAAAGTATATCCTTCAAAGAATTTTTTGTAGAGTTCTGTTCCAACTTGGCTCAGGATTACTTCTTCCGAGTTGGCCGGTTTTTCTATCGATATCCGGTGCTTCTCCAACCACGCCACCATCTCCTCCGATGTCGATTCCCTGCCGATCAACTCCTCAAAGGTATTGAGATTGATAGGAAAGCTCCAGAACCGTCCATCTGCATAGGATTTTATTTTATAGTCTACCGGGTGCCACTCTGTGAATTGTCCCAAATAATCCCTAATTCGTTCCGAATTAGTACGGAAGTAGTGAGGACCATATGGATGAATCAGGACTCCATGCTCGTCATACTCATCATATGCGTTTCCTCCGATGTGCTTGCGCTTCTCCACCACCAATGAGCGAAATCCATGCTGTGTTGACATTCGCTCGGCTACTACAAGTCCGGCAAACCCAGCGCCAATGATTACTATATCAAATCCGTCATTCATAATATCTACCTCGTCTCTTTCGCATCCGTAACATTCACCCCATCATTGTTGGTAGTCCCAATAGATTCATCGGCCAGTTCGACAAGGCGTCCGACTCCGCGATCCAACCTGAGCACAGTTGAGCACTCTTCAATTGTACTCAGTCGGTGAGCAACGATGATCATGGTGATCGAGCCCTGAAGGCGTCGAATCGCGGACATGACGACAGCCTCCGTCTCGTTATCCAAAGCGCTGGTGGCCTCATCGAGAACGAGCAGGGACGGGCTGCCATAGAGGGCACGAGCTAAGGCCAACCGCTGCCGTTGCCCTCCGGAAAGCCGCACCCCTCGTTCTCCGACTACAGTCTCAAATCCGGCGGACAGGTCACCTTCGATGAACTCGAGGATTTGTGCGGCTTCGGCCGCCTCCCGCAGCTGGGCTTGATCGATCTCTTCATCATCGAGCCCGAAGGCGATGTTGCGGGCGATGGAGTCGTCAATCAAGAAGACATCCTGTGGGACATAGCCAATACCCGCCTGCCACTCTCGCACATTCTGCGGCGAGATTTCTGTCCCATCCACCAGAATTTGCCCCCCAGTAGGCCGGTGGAGCCCAAGGATTAGGTCAACGAGTGTTGACTTGCCAGATCCGGTAGGTCCAATGATACCGACCGCTGCGTTCCGTGGAATCTGCAAGGAAAGGTTGGAAATTACTGGTTTTTCTGCTTCCGGGTATACAAAGGAAAGCTGCTCTAGGCGGATCTCGTTCCGCCAAGCCAACGTCTCCCTTTGAAGCAGTCGCTTTCTGACAGGCAATCTCTCGTAAGAGAGGAAGACCGGAGTTCTATTGAACTCCTCATGGATCTCCTCCAGCGCATGCCGATAGTTCGATACTTGAGACACCTGCGCGTAGAGTAATTGGGCGGCTGGCAATAATCGATAAGCGGCGAACCCGATCACCCCCAAAAGAGGGGCAAGGGTGACTAGGTTCTTCCCTTGGGCCACACTCAAGAGCACAAAGGCGATGAGCCCCCCGAATGCCATCGGTTCAAGCAGATACTTCGGGCCGTGTTGGACGAGGGGAAGACGCACCCCAACATGGCACAGCACTTGGGAGAAGCGTCCGTATCGCTCCAGAAAGTATCCCTCCCTCAAGGAAACCTTGATCGGTTTGATCCCTCCAAGGACCTGTTGCCCTTCCTTCATCGCTCCTCGCAGGCCATCCTTTGCCTGGTCTGAGAGGCGTCGACGCAGCCTGCCAAGGACGCGGAACACAAGGACATAGAATACGAGGACGAGCGCCCCTGCCGAGAGCGCGACCTTCGCATCGATGAACAGTATCATCGCCACCAGGAACACCACCGAAACGAGACGCGAGAACCCCTCGAGAATTGCCAACAGGACCTGGTTGACAAACATCATGACGTCCCCCGCTATCTTCTTCAGCAACACACCGGTATTGTTTTCAAGAAAGAAGCTCCACGGCTGGGTTACCATTTCCTCCAGCATCCGAACACGCAGCCAGTGCCCGAATCCTTGCCCATAGCTGGCCTTGGCGTAATCGCTGAAAAGCCGCAGGCCGTTCGAGAGGAGAAGGACCAGAAGCGAGGCAATTCCGGCTGTAAAGAGGAGAGATGAATCGTCCATTGGCGGGAGCGTCTCCAATAGGAACTGACCAAACCAGGAGTTTCGAAACTCCTCGGGGTTCGTCGCCAATGCGAGAAACGGAAAGATCGACGCAACGCCAGCGACCTCCATGAGGCCTTGGACAACGACAATGATCGCCACCAGAAGCAGCCTCTTCCGACCATAAGGTCGAACCAAGGAGTAGACCTTCCGAAAAAGATCAATCGCACTGGAAATACTGATCAAAATTGCTGAAATTAGACATAGCCCGCAAAGGGCTGTTCGATCCACGGAAAGCGTGGCCCTTCGGCGGCTCCTCTACCCAATCGTCACACCAAGCCAATTGGCTTGAGTCTCCGCGAAGGCGGCGATCTCTTCACAGACTCCCAAGAATGGCGACTGAGGTCGCCAGTTCCAAGCCTTGAAGGCTAGGGTCGGATCAAGGATCATCCAGCCGATATCGAAGGGACGAACCTCCTGTGAAACAGCAGACGGCGGAAACGCATCAGGTTTGGGAAGAGAACCCGCCGTGGCTGAATTGGGAAAGCGCTGGCGGCACCAAGCGGTGAGCTCAGAAAGGGACATGGAGTTCGCAAGGCCTCCCGAGAGGTTCACGATGTTGCTGGTTTCTGGTTTCATGTTCTTGGTTTCTCGTGGTCCCCCGTTGAACTGTTGTTCGAAAATGGGGACAAGGTCGCGGGGGTGGAGGCAATCACGGACTTGGTGGCCGAGTCCATCGAACCCGATGTACTTGAGCGGGCGGCCTTCCCTGAAGGCGTGAATCCAAAAGGCGAAGATGCCCTGGGCGGGGTGGCCAAACTGGCCGGCGCCGGCCATGACTCCGCAGCGGTTGATCCAGACCGGGAAATCGAAGGTTGAGCCATACTCTAACGCGAGGTGCTCACTAGCCACCTTGGTGGATCCATAAAGAGAGACTGGAGGCAAAGTCGAGTATTGCTCCGAGACGCCCAGGGGCGAGAGGCCATCCGGAAACACCTGGCCGGTTTTTGGCGCGTAACGCCCGGCGCCCTTTCCAGGGACGACCTCCAGTTCCAGATTCACCAGTCCCGGGATCGAATAGACGCGGCTGGTCGAAAGCAAAATGAATCCCGCTTGATGGTTCTTGCAATATTCGAGGAGATTGATGGTTCCCTGCAGGTTGTGTTCGACGAGCTGGCGAGAGCTGGTCTTGCCATCCACGCCGGCGAGGACGGATGGATTGGCGGCCGCGTCGATCACCCAGTCGCAGGCTGGGAGAGTTTCCAAGTCCGATGCGTTCCGAATGTCCCCGACGACCAACTGCACTCCAAGTTCAAGGAGCGATTGCTTGTTGATCCAAGAACCGGCGCGAGAGAAGTTTTCAATCCCAACGATCTCCCAGTCGGGATGGGCCGCACGAATTGTCTTGGCCAATGTTGATCCGACAAAGCCACAAATACCGGTAATGAGCAGTTTCAAGTTTCTAATTTCAGGATTCTTATTCAAGCCGCATTCGCTGTAGAGTTCAAGTTGCAGGCCGGGTTGATTGAAGCCGCGACAGGAATGTTCAGGCTTGACGAGTAGAAACGTAAAGTTGTGGAGTAATTCAAGATTTGGCTTTTGATTTAACCGTCGCCGCCTCGACGATTTGTCGGATGGTTTCTTCGAGAGATACCGTGATGCTCCAAGCGGGATAGTGTTTTTTCATCTTTTCAAGGTTGGAAATGTAGCAGATGTGGTCCCCGATCCGGTTATCCTCGACATATTGGTAGACCTGCTTCCGGCCGGAAAATTTCTCGGCAATCTTGAAGGCTTCCCAGATCGAGCAGGAATTGTCCCGGCCACCGCCGATGTTGTAGATCTCCGCTTCACGAGGGGCCTTTAGAAACTCCTCGATAAAGCGCGCCACATCGTGGGAATGGATATTGTCGCGAACTTGCTTTCCCTTGTAGCCAAAGACCTTGTATTCGCGCCCTTCCAAGTTGCATTTGACGAGGAAACTCAGGAAGCCATGGAGCTCGACCCCGGAGTGGTTCGGGCCGGTCAGGCATCCCCCCCGCAGACAGCACGTCGGCATGTGGAAATAGCGTCCGTATTCTTGGACCATCACGTCGGCCGCCACTTTCGAGGCACCGAAGAGGGAGTGCTTGGACTGGTCGATCGGGAAGTTCTCGTCGATACCGTCCGCGTAGGCCGGATCATCATAGTCCCAGCGGGTGTCCAGCTCCTTCAGGGCGATCGTGTTGGGCCGGTCCCCGTAGACCTTGTTGGTCGACATGTGGACGAACGGTGAGTCTGGCACTGACTGGCGGGTGGCCTCCAGCAGATTGAGCGTGCCCACCGCGTTGGTGTCAAAATCATCAAAGGGAATGGCCGCGGCTCGGTCATGGGAGGGCTGGGCGGCGGTGTGGACGATGGCATCCGGCTTGAGCTCTGTAAGCAATCGAATCACTCCATCTCGGTCCCGGATATCGAGTTCGTGGTGGTGAAAACCTTCCAGTTCTCGTTCGAGACGTTGCTGGTTCCACCGGGTATCACCCTGAGGACCGAAGAAGGTCGCGCGTTGATTGTTGTCCACGCCATGGATCTTCCACCCCACCTTTGCGAAGTGAACACACACCTCTGATCCGATTAGACCCGATGATCCTGTGACTAGAAGCTTTTTCATTAAGGAAGAAAGGATATGGTCGTTAGATTTGTGGTTCGTGGCTAAAATAAGCTAAGTTCCCTCACCGAAGACGAAGATAATGGCAAAACAGGATAAAACAGGGCGACTGTTTGCCCGTGTGGACGAAATAGCGGCAGGGCTTCGCGGCTGTCTAGCTGACGATGTCATGCATGCGGATCATCCCTCGCAGGGTCCCTTCGGAAGAGACAACAGGAAGCACATAAACTCTCTTAGACTCCATCAACTCGAGACACTGACCTAGAGGGAGCTCCGGTGCCGCAACGATGGGGTTGCTTGTCATAATGGCTTTTGCCCGAACGGAGAGATCGTCACTCTCTAGCAAATGTCGCCGAATGTCTCCGTCGGTTATTATGCCTACGGCCTTCTCATGGCTTGGCTGGTTCGGTTCCCCATTTTTCTCGACCACACAAACTGCTCCGAAAACACCTTGGCTGATGGCGATTACCACATCCCGCAAAGAGCTCTCTGGAGAAACGGTGGGAACTTCGGCATCGTGGGCAATCACATCATCGACAGAGAAGAGAAGCTTCCGACCGAGAGCTCCTCCCGGATGATAGGTGGCAAATTCCTCCGGAGTAAAGCCTCGGCTCTTCATCAAGGCGGCAGCCAATGCGTCCCCCATCACTAGCGTGTTGGTCGTGGTAGTCATGGGAGCCAAGTTGAGAGGGCAAGCTTCTCTATCGGCTCCGATGTCCAATACCGCATCCACAGAATTTGCTAGCGAGGTGGAGGTTTTCCCAAACAATCCCGCTACCTGCACTCCCAACTGTCGAAGACTTGGCATCATCGAACTCAGTTCGGCGGTGGACGCGCTGTTGCTGATCATCAACACTACATCTCCCTTTTCCACCACGCCAAGGTCCCCGTGGAGTGCCTCGGCCGCACTCAGGAAAACCGCTGGACTACCTGTGCTGGTGAAGGTAGAAGCCATTTTTTGGCCAACCAGCCCCGACTTTCCCAAGCCAGCGACCACAATCTTTCCAGTGGCCTGAAGGAGAAGCTCCACAACGGTGGAAATGCCCTCACGATTCCGCTCCAAAAGCTCTTCTAAAGCGTCCACCTCACGGTAAATCACTTCGCGTGCTGTGAGATAATGGGGAGAAACCGTCTTGGAAGTCTGCTGATTGGCTTCCTCTAAGATTTCGTGGGCACGGACCAAGTCTTGGGGTATGTCGATTCCTGAAGAAAACTCTTCAGTTACAACCGTCTGAAACTTCCAAGAAGCTGCAGAGAAGCGCAGTTGTTCAAGCTTTTCCACCTCTTCAAGATTTGTAGGCTGCTGAGAGGCATACCACCGTAGGGCCTCAGGGGTATATCCGTAGGTGCCAATGTGGCGATAAAAGGTCGTTTCCTTCATCCAATCAAGCCGTTCTCGGTCTCTCACAAAAGGTGCGGGATTACGGGAGAAATACAGCACGCGGCCATCAGGGGCCAGAACAGCCTTGACCACATTCGAGTCAAAGACATCATCCAGCTCATCAATAGGAGTGACCGCTGTCACAATGTCACAATGAGTAGTCTTGGCAGCCTCTACCAAGCGGTCGAGCAAATGGGGAGAAATGAGCGGTTCATCCGCTTGAACGTTCAAGACAAAGTCGGCCTCTAGCTGATCAAGAACCGCGTGGATGCGAAGTGTCCCGGACGCTAGCGCAGGGTCAGTGAGAAAGGCCTCACCACCAAAAGAAGCCACATGCTCGGCAACTCTTTGGGAATCAGCGGCAACCACCACCCGTTGCGCTCCCTGGACTTGCTGCGCTTGCTCCCAAGTGCGTTGCAAAACAGACTTACCCGCTAGAGGCTGCAGAAGCTTTTCCGGAAAGCGGCTGGAAGCCAGCCTTGCCGGAATCACAATCACACAGTTCATACAGAACACCTCGCGGTGACAAGGGAAAGCTACTAGGCGCTTTGAATATCTAGATCCTCTTGAGAGGAAACCAATCGCCATAGCGCAACCAATTGGTCAAGAAGGGCTCCAAGTTGCTCCAAGGGCACTTGATTCGGGCCGTCACTGACTGCTGAATTCGGATCGGGATGAGTCTCGAGAAACACCCCTCTTGCACCGGCAGCTAAGGCCGCTTTCGCCAAAGAGGGCACGAATTCTCTACGGCCAGAAGTGGTTCCCGCCCCAGCACCCGGCATTTGGACGGCGTGGGTGGCGTCCATGATGGTGGGATGACCGTTGGCGGCCATGAGCGGGAAGCTGCGCATGTCTACGACGAGATTCTGATAGCCAAAGGTGGTGCCTCGCTCGGTTTGCCAGATGCCTTTGGCGCCACTGTCTTCAAGCTTTTTGACGACAAAGGGCATTTCGTAAGGGGAAAGAAACTGGCCTTTCTTCACATTGACAATGGCGTCAGTGGCGGCTGCGGCTGTCAGGAGATCGGTCTGGCGGCAAAGGAAGGCGGGGATCTGGAGGACATCGCAGACCTCGGCGACGGTGGACGCCTGGCTGGGCGAGTGAATATCGGTCAAGCAGGGCAGACCGAACTGGTCTTTGATCTTTTGATGAATCGTAAGCCCTTCCTCCAGTCCGGGGCCACGTTCGCTGCCAAGAGAGGTGCGATTGGCCTTGTCGTAGGACCCTTTGAAATAGATTTGGATGTCCTCGGCCTTTGCTTGCAAGGTCGCGAGAACTTCAGCGACTCGGGCGGACAGTTCGTAGGACTCCAGACTACAGGGGCCGAGGATCAAAATCAGCGGAGCTGATTTTGATGAAACGAGAGACGAGGGGCGAGAAGCGAGGTCTGGCATGCGAATCGGTAGATTACTTGGAGGAGTTCCGATGTTTCTGGATCAAGGAGGCTCGGATTCTTCCAAGTGAGCGAGCTTCGTCAGCGCAGTTGAAAGCGTGGGCGCAACCGAGAAATTCCGCTTTCATGCCAATTCGGAGTTGGGTGCGGAGTGGGCTAGCGGAGTCTTTGGCGATGCTCAGGAATGAGGCAATTTCCCGACAGCGACTGCTCTCAGGACCTCGCTACTCGCCCCCCGCAAGCGCTTGCGCGATTTCCCTTCGCCCCACGGTCAGGAGCGCTCCATTGCGAAACTCAGGTTTGCCATAGCGAAGCTCTCTCAGGTCGGGCCAAGTTTGGACCGCTCCGCCAGCTGCGCTGACAATGGCTTGGGCCGCTCCGGTGTCCCATTCCATGGTGGGGATGTCACGAAGGTAGGCGTCCGCTTTGCCTTCGGCAACCAGACAAAACTTGAGCGAGCTACCTATGCTAAGACATTCCGCTTTCGGATATCGCTGGAGGAGCGCTTCGACCGCAGGTCCCGCGTGGTCTCGGCTAGCGACCAATCGCAGGGGAGACTCAGTGGTCGGCGGAGGGCACGGGGCTGTCTGAATAGGAATGGCCTCGGCATCTTTTTCCTGTTTCCAAGCACCCGTAGGGTCTGCGTAGTAGGTCGTCCCATGAACGGGGACGTGGATGACGCCTAGGATGGGACAATGATCCTCAATCAACGCGATGTTGACAGTGAAGTAGCCGGTTTTCTTGATGAATTCTTTGGTCCCATCCAACGGATCGACCATCCAGTAGCGCTCGGCTTGCGAAACATCGATGGCTTCGGGATTCTCTTCGGAGACGATGGGGATGTCAGGATACTCCGCTTTCAGGCCTTCCACAATGCACCGGTGGGAAGCGAGATCGCCCAAGGTGAGTGGAGAATCATCAGCCTTCTTATCCGCCGGAAGGTCTTGGCCGAAATGTTCGAGAATGGCTAGGCCGGCTCGATGGGAGAGAGCAAGGAGGGAGGCGAGCATGCGATTGGGATCAAGCAGAAAGCCGGGATCGTCTTTCATTTTTGGCGCAAATCGCCGCTTTCCTCGCGGGCAAGAAAGTCTTGGTAGGCGTTTTCGATGCCTGCCCGAAGGTCATAGCGAGGGCGCCAACCAAGAGAGAAAAGAAGATTGGAATCCATGAGCTTGCGGGGGGTGCCATCTGGTTTGCTGAGATCGTGGCTAATTTCGCCTCGGTATCCCACCACCTCGGCCACCAAATACGCGAGGTCTTTGATACGGATCTCCTGGCCGCTACCGAGGTTGACCAGGTCGGGCGGATTTTCCATTTTCAAGAGATGCAAGAGCCCAGCGGCGCAGTCATCGGCGTGGAGGAACTCACGAAGGGGCGTGCCCGTGCCCCACATGACCACTTCGGATTTCTCTTCCAGCTTGGCTTCATGAAAACGCCGGAGGAGCGCTGGGAGAACGTGGGAGTTGTCCGGATGATAGTTATCGCCTGGACCATAAAGATTGGTCGGCATGGCACTGTGGAAGGTCAGCCCATACTGCTTTCGATAGAATTCACAGAGTTTGAGGCCGGCGATCTTGGCGATGGCGTAGGCCTCATTGGTGGGCTCCAATTCCCCCGAGAGGAGGCAACTCTCCGGCATGGGCTGAGGTGCGAATTTGGGGTAGATGCAAGATGAGCCTAAGAAAAGGACTCGATCGATGCCAGCTTGGTAGCTGCCGTGAATGAGATTGGCTTCAAGAGCCAAGTTGTCATAGAGAAACTCTGCTGGGTAGGTCTGATTGGCGTGAATGCCCCCTACTTTGGCAGCCGCAATCACGACAGCTTCTGGCTTTTCGCCCCTAAGAAAGGCGAGAACGGCAGCTTGATCTCTTAGGTCGAGTTCGGCAGAAGTGCGGGTTAGGAGGTTGGGATAGCCCTCGGCCTCGAGTGCCCGACAAATTGCAGAGCCCACCATACCCCGATGGCCTGCCACATAGATTTTAGACGAGCTTTTCATAAAAGACTGGGCTCCACGTCGGGCCGACAACCAACCCAACATTCAAAAACTGACCGACCTTTCGGGTGAGGTCTTCGCTCTCAAGCAAACTGCGCCCCTCCGCCCTGAGCGAGCTTGAGGTCGGCTTCCACCATGATTCGGCAAAGCTCTTCGACCTTCGTCTTGGGTTCCCAGCCTAACTTTTCCTTAGCCTTGGCGGGATTGCCAATCAGGAGATCGACCTCTGCGGGGCGGAAATAACGTGGATTGATATCGACGACCACCTTGCCTGTCTTTTGGTCGGTTGCTTTCTCGTCGACGCCTTCACCCTCAAACTCGATCTCCATCTCCGCATTGGAAAAAGCCATCCGAATGAAATCGCGGACCGTGGTCGTTTCATTGGTCGCCAAGACGTAGTCGTCGGGATTTTCTTGCTGGAGAATTCGCCACATGCCTTCGGTGTATTCGGGCGCATAGCCCCAGTCGCGCTTGGCGTCGATGTTCCCCATAGAGAGTTTTTCTTGGCGCCCCAGTTTGATACGGGCGACTGCTTGGGTGATTTTGCGGGTGACAAAGGTCCCGCCACGACGCGGAGATTCGTGATTGAAAAGAATCCCATTGGAAGCGTGGAGATCGTAAGACTCCCGGTAATTGACCACAATCCAGTAAGAGTATTGTTTGGCCACGGCGTAGGGTGAGCGGGGGTAAAAAGGTGTTTTCTCCGTCTGAGGAACCTCCTGCACTTTTCCGTATAGCTCAGAGGTCGATGCTTGGTAAAACCGGGTCTTATCCTTCAGTCCGACCTCCTTGATGGCGTCGAGAAAGCGAAGAGTGCCGACTCCATCGACCTCGGCTGTGTATTCCGGCACCTCAAATGAAACTTGCACATGACTTTGCGCCCCCAGGTTGTAAATTTCATCGGGAGCAATTTTTTCGAGAAGTCGATTCAAATTCGAGGAGTCGGTCAGATCACCGTAATGCAAAAACAATCGACGATCATATACCTCAGGATCTTGAAAGAGATGTTCGATCCGGTCGGTGTTGAAGGAGGAAGCACGACGAACCATCCCGTGAACTTCGTATCCTTTTTCAAGGAGTTGTTCCGTGAGATAGGAGCCATCTTGTCCCGTAATTCCGGTAATAAGCGCTTTCTTCATAATAGGTGATTCAATAAGTCTCTCGCCCAGCGTGCTCAGCCTTTGCCAATGGAATAGACTTCAAAGCCGTGTTCCCTCATGGCAGCCAAATCAAGGATGTTGCGACCGTCAAAGACAAAGGCGGGTTTATACATGGCCTGGTGAATTTTCGCAAAGTCCAGCCGCTGGAATTCCTCCCATTCCGTCATGACAGCAACGGCATGCGCCTTTTCGGTTGCTTCATAGGCATCCTGGCAAACCACAAGATGATTCTCAAGGATCTCGCGAGGCACACCGACATGAGACAAATCTTCGATGATAGCCTCTCGGGGGACCTTCGGATCAAAAATCGCCAGATTGGCCGTCTCCATAAGAAGATCACGGACAACATAAATGGCGGCCGATTCTCGGGTATCGTTGGTGTCCTTCTTGAAAGCAAATCCCAAGACCGCAATCTTCTTGCCTGCTACCGTATTGAATAGGGTTTTAACAATTTTTTCTGTGAATCGCGATTTCTGGTAGTCATTCATGGCGATGACTTCTTCCCAGTAACGGGCGACCTGCGGGAGACCGAAGTGCTCACAGAGATAAACGAGGTTCAAAATATCTTTTTGAAAACACGAGCCCCCGAACCCGACCGAGGCTTTCAAGAATTTCGGGCCGATGCGGGAATCAAGGCCGATCGCATGAGCGACTTCATCCACATCGGCTCCCGTCGCCTCACAAAGCGCTGAGATGGCATTGATGGAGGAAATACGCTGAGCCAGAAAGGCATTGGCCACCAACTTGGAGAGCTCCGAAGACCAAAGATTTGTGGTGATGATCTTCTCTCTGGGAACCCAACTCGCATAGACATCGACTAAGGTTTGGATGGCTTTCTGCCCTGATGGGGTTCGTTCCCCACCAATCAGGATGCGGTCGGGATTGGCCAGATCCGCTACGGCCGTTCCCTCTGCCAGAAATTCGGGATTCGAGAGGACCTGGAATTCCCCGTTTTTTGAATTGGCCGAAAGAATGGTCCGAACGGCCTCGGCGGTTTTGACCGGAATGGTGCTTTTTTCGACTATGATCTTGGGACCTTCGGCGACGTCGGCGATTTCTCGCGCTGCCAATTCGATGAATCGGAGATCGGCGGCACGCCCGGCTCCCGTGCCGTAGGTTTTGGTGGGCGTGCCCACCGACACAAAGATGATGTCTGCTTCTCTGATATGAGTCCGCGTGTCGGTGCTGAAGAAGAGGCTTTTCCCGCGAGCTTCCCTCACCAAGTCATCCAGACCCGGCTCATACACGGGGAGAGTTTCTGAATTCCAGGCATCAATCCGCTGCTGATTGAGATCACAGACCGTGACCTTGGCACCTGGTGCCTTCGAGGCAATCATAGCCATGGTCGGCCCTCCAACATACCCCGCACCCAGACAACAGATCTTCATCTTTCTTTCCTACCAAACGTGGCCCAAGGCGAACCACAAAGCCTTAACCGGTCAATCAACCAAGCTCCCGCACGTGGAAGCCCCGTGGAGGAGCCTGCACTCGTCGTGAGCTAAATCGGTTTTGCCCTCTGATTGCAAGTAGAAAATCCTAAGAAAAGATCGTTCTTTTACAAGAGGCCTTGCTAGGAAGGCCGCCCGGTCTCAAGCTGACTGAGGCATGCCCGAAACCAACCCCAACCTAGGTCAGCTCGAGCCGTGGCAGCTCAAGGAGCGTGAAATGAAGCGGAAGTTTCGAATTCGCGTTTCTCTCTTGGCAGCCGGTTTGCTGCTACTTCTCGTTGCCGCCTATTTTTCAGCCAAACCAGCCTACCGCTGGCTAAAAGAGTGGAGGGCGGCGGTCAATCTGGAAAAGTCTTCCGAAGCTCTTGCAAACGAGGACTGGGGCCTTGCAAAACAACTGGCCCTAGCTTCGCTCCGTTTGCGGGGAGACGATGGGGCCCTAGAAGCCTTGCGCCATCTCCAGCAAGCCGCCGAGGGGATGGAGCGCCCTAAGGATCCTCGCTTTGCCCAAGCCTTGTTTTTCCATCCAGAGGCGACTGCGCTCGACCGGGCTGAGTCGCTTCCCATGATTCGAAAGCATGCCGCTGCCGTCTTTTTTCTGAGGGCGGTCGAGTCTCTGGATCCGCAAGAGGCGCAGTCTCCCCCGATCTTACTGGAAAAAGCGCAATACCTGAAAGATCGCGGACGCTGGGGGGAGGCGAAAGACGTGCTCCTCGACCAGCAATTGACCCTTTCTCAGGAACCGAGACTTCGCCTTCGCCTCGCCGAAATCCTCCTGACAGAAGGCGGCGCCGGAGAGGTGCGGGAAGCGCAAGGCTGGATCTCGGCCCTGCTCGCTGAGCAAGGGGAGGTGGCGATGAAGGCATTTCGTCTCCTAGGGCAAATCCCCATTCCTCTCTTGGACTTGGAGGTGCTTCCGGATCTCGAAGCTTGGATTGCCGAGAGACAAGAAGCGACGACCCTCGACCGACTCATCGCGCGGCACCAGCAGCTACGCCAGCAAGCGGTCAGGCCCGAGACGCTCCTTGCGGAAGCCATTGCCGAATTTCGAGAGGAGAGCCCAAAAGACCTCGCCACCTGGCTCGGGACGTTTGGGGAGCACTCCGAGATTCTGGAGCTGATCTCAGAGGAAGACGCTAGCCAAAGCCTCGAGCTTTTTGATCTAAGGAATCAATCGTTGGCAGCCCTCGGGCAACTGGAAGCACTCGAAGCCGCCATGCAAGAGCCACCCTCAGGAATCTCAGTGGTGAAGTTACGGAGCTTGGAGGCGGTGCTGAAGGGCACGATGAGCAACCAGGCCGCCGAAACCGCCGCTTGGGAGCAGGCTCTGCGGGAAGCGTCTTTGGATGGTTCCGAAAATCACTATCTGGAAATCGCCGCGAGAGCCAGAACCGTGGGAAACTCCCGCGTCTATTCGGAGGCCCTCATGGGGGCGCTTCGTCTAGGAATCGGCAAGATTCCTCTCTCCAATGATCTCCAACCCCTTTTCACGATCCTAGCGCAGGAAGGTCGCAGTCTTGAGCTGATGCGGGCCAATCGCCAGCTCTTGCGGTATGAGCCCACCAACCTTCAGCTTCTTAATAACTACTTCTATTTGTCAGCGCTGCACCGCGATCTGGAGTTGGAAAATTGCAAAGAAGCGCTCCAAGAATTGGTCGATCTCAAGCCTGAGATCCTCAATTTTCGCTCCTCCCTCGCCATAATTCTCTTAATGCTGGGCGAGTCCTCCGAGGCCCTCTCGCTCTTCGATGAAGTCAACGTCGATTGGACCTCCCTTCCCCCATCCGAATCAGTGGCCTACGGGGCCAGTCTTTCACTCAATGGAAAGCAAGAGAGGGCGGCGGTCTTTTTGGATGAAATGCCTTGGGAAGAGCTTTTGCCGCAGGAAACGAAAGTCATTCAAAGTCTTCTTTTGGGTGACGAGTCCAACAGTGAAAGCAGCGAGAAACCCACTTTTGTCGAGCGCATCCTCGCTTCCCAGCAGAAGCAGGAGGAGACCTTTACCTTGCGCACCTTGCAAGAGGACGGGGAAACCGAAGCCAAAGGAGATTTTGTGATGCGGGAATTCCAAAATCCGGACTTCTCCTCCCAAGAAATCGAACCCTATACCTTGCCCGGAATTCTCGAGGAGCAAGAAACAGCCGAAGGTAGCTGGCAAGCGACAGAAATCGCCAGCACCCAGACCAGCAATCTGGTCTGGATTTCCCTCCTCTCCGCGACCGCGGTCTTGATTGTTCTCTACTTCACATTGCCCATCGCAACCGCGCTCCTGGGAGGCAAAGATGCAGCCGGGCCGATGATCTATCCGGAAATCATTCACCGCTATCTTTTTGAGAGCGGGCGAGAGCTCGCCAAAAGGCCCTTCGCTCCTGATGAGATGGCACTCCTCCTTTACCATCGAAAGATCTTCTATGGCCTGCCAAGACTCCCCAAAAGTCACCTAGAACGCGAGAGAGTCGTGCAACAATCCATTGACGAGATCGGAGAAAAGGCCTCTTTCCAGCTCATCCAAGAAAACCAAAAACTCAATTCTTGAAACGCTTCCTCGTGACCGGCGTGGCCGGATTTGTTGGCAGCAAGGTCAGCGAACGACTCGTGGCTGCCGGCCATGGCGTCGTCGGTCTGGACAACTGCAACGATTACTACGACACCCGAATCAAAGACTGGCGCCTGGCCCGACTGAAGGAGGTGGCTGGCAAAGAGGAGGGTTTCGAGTTTCGCTCTCTCGATATCGAAAGCGCCCCCGCCATCGATTCCCTGCTCGAAGAGTTTTCCTTCGATGGAGTCTTCAATCTCGCCGCTCGAGCCGGCGTTCGCTACAGCATGGAGAACCCACTGGTTTACTACACCACAAACGTCTTGGGAGGGCTCCATCTCTTGGAAGCCATGCGTCGTCATGGGGTCAAAAAATATGTGCTGGCCTCGACCTCTTCTCTCTACGCCGGCCAAGCGATGCCTTTTCGCGAAGACCTGCCCGTGAATGAGCCGATCTCACCCTACGCCGCCTCGAAGAAAGCAGCGGAGGTCCAAGCCTTCACCTGGCACAAGCTTTATGGAATCGACGTGAGTGTCCTTCGGTATTTCACTGTCTATGGACCCGCTGGACGGCCCGACATGAGTCCCTTGCGATTCATCAAATGGATTGACGAAGGGACGCCCATTACACTCTATGGTGATGGCTCCCAAGCCCGCGATTTCACCCACGTCGACGATATCGCCCAAGGAACGGTGGCGGCCATGAAACCGCTCGGCTATGAGATTATCAATCTCGGGGGCGGGAACAATCCCATCACCATCCGCCAGATGATTGAAACCTTTGAGAAGCTTCTAGGGAAAAAGGCTGTCATCGATGAACAACCCTTCCACGCCGCCGACATGCGGGAAACCTGGGCCGACATTTCCAAAGCAAAGCGCCTTCTTGATTGGTCCCCCACAATCGATTTTGCAGAGGGCATGGCTCAGACCGTCCAGTGGTATCTCGAGAACAAGTCCTGGCTCAAAAACATCCAGGTCTGATACCAAGCCGCAGAATTGGCTGGTAGAATGGCCGAGTGGATTTCGGGCCAGACCAAGGCGCGACGAGGCCTCGGTGCCGGCACCGTAACCGAGGAGCAACGCAGGGCTGGCTCGAAAGACTCCGGCTCTTCCTTCCCCGCGCTTCAGCACCTCTTCCCCACGACACCTTCCCTCCATTCTTCCAGTGAATTCTGGAGCTTGGTATGAGACGGTCAGCCTCTTCTTTAAGCCTCCGCCAAGCGAAGAAGAATGGCTTTCTGGGCATGGAGCCGATTCTCCGCTTGGTCAAAAATCTCAGTAGCGTTGGCCTCCAGCGTTTCCTCATCGATTTCCTTGCCGCGATAAGCCGGCAAACAGTGTAGCACCAAAGGCACTTTCCCAGTCGCCTCGACCAGCGCACGATTGACTTGGTAGGGCGCCATTTTTTGCTCTCTAGTCTCGCCTGCGTCCTCTTGCCCCATACTGACCCAGACATCGGTATAAAGAACGTCCGCCTCCCTGACTGCGGCCTTCGGATCTGGCTCGATCGACACGGGAGAGTCGCTGGACACTCCCAAATTTTGCAAATCGGGTTGCTCGCCCAAAGGGGATGAAATCACCAATTGAAAACCTAATTTCACAGAGGCCCAGATCCAGGAGTAGGCCATGTTGTTGGCTCCATCGCCCAGATACACGATTTTCTTGCCCTCCCAACCGCCGGCGTGTTCCTGAATCGTGAGAAGATCCGCCACCACTTGGCAAGGGTGTTCTCCATCCGTCAAAGCATTGACGGTGGGAACCTTGGCGTAGTGAGCGAAATCCACGACATCCTGCTGAGCGAAGGTGCGAATGATGGCTCCATGAACCATGCGCCCTAGGACTCTGGCCGTGTCCTTGATCGGTTCGCCACGACCTAATTGCAGATCCCTGGCTGAGAGCATCATGACATCGCCTCCGAGTTCGCGGACGCCTACTTCAAAGCTGACACGCGTTCGCGTCGACGATTTATTAAAAATCATGGCCCAAGTCTGCCCCGTGAGCGGGCGGGGATGAGCGGACGTTCCTCGGAGGTCTTTTAGCTCGGCCCCCAGTTGGATCAAGTCCCGCAGCTCGTCGCCTGAGACGTCTTTCAGTGCTAAAAAGTGTTTCATTCTACCAGAGTGTCTAAAGTCTTTCTCAGGATGGTCAGTCCCTCTTCGATTTGGGAAGCCGAGACGTTCAAGGGTGGCAACAATCGCAGCACCCCGCCAGCCGCCATCACGGTCAGAAGCCCATCCGCAAGAAGTCGTTCCACTAAGGCCACCATGACCGGTTTTCCAGATCGCTTGCTCTCCGAGAGGTAGCCGAGAGCCTTCTCATCAAACTGAATGCCAAGCAAAAGCCCGCGCCCTCTGACTTCCTGGATGGCTGGGTGGTTCCAGGACTCAATCTGACTTCGGCTCTGGTGTCCCAGCGAGCGAGCATTCTCGATGAGATTTTGGTCGAGAATCTCTCTCAGGACCGCACGGGAGACCGCCGACATGAGAGGTGAGCCACCGTAGGTCGTCCCATGGCTGCCTGCGCCCAAAAGAGCGGGTAGGTCCGTCGTCCGATCGCTCTGGTTTCGGATCCAAAAAGCTCCGATGGGCAGCCCCCCGCCCATGCCCTTGGCCCAACTGACAGCGTCGGGCTGAAAGGTCTCCCATTCCGACTGCGGCAAAATCGCTTCCCAGGCATTGCGCTCCCCGCAGCGACCAAAGCCCGCCTGCACCTCGTCCGCTAGCAAGAGCAGGTCTTGCTCTTGGCAGAGTTTCTGAATGGCTTGCAGAAAGGCGGGGGTGGCGACGTGGATGCCCCCCTCCCCCTGCACGCACTCCAACAAAATGGCGACCGTCTCGGGGCCGACCGCTTGCTGCAAGGCGCCGACATCATTGAAAGGCAGATGCCGAAACCCTGGCAAGAGCGGCCCGAAACCCTGCTTGACCTTTTCCTGCGCCGTGGCCGAAATGCCCGCCAGGGTCCGTCCGTGAAAGGAGCCCTCGAAAGTGAGAATTTCGTAGCGAGGGCCGTTGGGAGAGGGCCGGGCCTGCCCGTAGCGACGAGCCAATTTGTAGAGCCCTTCATTGGCCTCCGCTCCGCTATTGCAGAAGAAGGTCCGACCAGGCGCCTGCAAAAACTCTTCGCTGATGAGCGCCGCCAACTCGGCTTGCTTTCGGATGTGGAAGAGATTGGAGCAGTGAATCAACTGGGCGCTTTGCTCCGCCAAAGTCTTCTGAATCACCTCCGGACAATGGCCGAGGGAGCAAGTCGCGATTCCCATGGCAAAGTCCAGGTAGCGCTTCCCGTCCTCGTCCCAAACCTCCGTTCCCCGACCAAGCTCCAACGCCACCGGAAGCCGCCCATAGGTGGGCACGATCCATTGGTCGGTCAGGGCGGTAGTTTGCATGTTCATAAGGTGGGGCTGAGCCCAAAAGAGGCCGTCTTGGCGGAGCGATGGCAAACCGAATCAGCGGACAATCTCGGTCCCGATGCCAAGGTCGGTGAAAACTTCCAAAAGGAGGGCGTGTTTGATGCGACCATCGATCAAGTGGACTTTTTTTACGCCGGCATCGAGGGCTTGGGAGGCCGAGCGAACTTTCGGAATCATCCCTCCTTGGATAACTTTCTTTTCGATAAGACCCTCGATCTCACCTTGGGCAATGCTGGGAATGAGGGACTCTTCCTGGGACGCGTTGCGCAAGACTCCTCGCACATCACTGAGATAGATCAGCTTGGTCACTCTCATCTCACAAGCGAGGGCACTGGCGGCCAAGTCCGCATTCACATTGAGAGTCGCCCCCGTCTCGGGCTCATTGCCTAAGGGAGTGACCACGGGGACCTGCTCGCCTTGGACCACGGCATCGACCAATCCCGGATCGACCTCCTCCACTTGCCCCACAAAGCCCAACGAGACCACCTGGCCGTCGGCTCCCTGGGCCGACATGCGGGAGGCTTGGAAAACCGATTTGCCAGGCACCCCGGTGGCCCGGCCCCCGAGGCCTCGGAGCATCTCGACCAGGGCGGGGTTGATGACGCGCCCGAGCGTTTCTTCGACCACCCGGACCGCCTCTCGATCCGTCACTCGGAGTCCAGAGACCCATTGGGGCTCGAGATTTTTCCGTTCCATGGCTTGGGAAATGGCCTTTCCGCCGCCGTGCACGATGACTGGATTGATGCCAACGGCTTCCAGAAAGACGACGTCCCGCAAAAGGCTGCGAAGCAGTTCCTCATCCTCCATGGCGCTCCCACCGACCTTGATCAGGAAGGTCAATCCGCGGAATTGCTGCATGTAAGGCAGTGCCTCCAGCAGGACTTCCGTTTTGGCTGTTCCTGGATCAGTCATCGCAAAATTCTCCCGAAAAGGGGAATCGTCAGTCTGGCGGAGCGTCAGGAATTATCAAGTTCCTGTTTTCTCGCCCAACCCCTCTGGGAGCGAGTCCGCGCTCACTTTTTCAATCGCCGCCAAGCCGCGTATTCCGAGCGATTGTATTCCACATACTCAGGCGAAAGATCCGAACAAAAGAGAACATACTCGGCATTGCCCAAGCCGAGATCGATTGTGACGGAGAAACGATTCTTCTTCACGACATTGCGCAACTGCGTCACCCCGGTGTCCGCCATCATCCCGGAGCGGGCTGCCGCCAAGCCATCGAAGTAGATATCGATCATCTCTTCCCGTATTCGGGCTTTGGCATAGCCCACTGCGTGCATGATCCGACCCCAGTTGGGATCCTCCCCATTCCAAGAGGACTGGACCAACTTGGAATTGCCAACTGCCTCCGCGACTTTCTTGGCGTCGGTCAAAGTAGAGGCTCCTTTGACGTGCAGTTCCACGAACTTGGTGACTTTCTCACCGTCTTTGACAAGCGCCTTGGCCGTCTTCACCAAAAGCTGCTCCAGCGCCTCCCGAAAGAGCCGGGCATCGGCCGAACCGGCCTTGATCGGCTTGTTCCCAGCGGCTCCGTTGGCCATGAGCTGCACCGTGTCATTGGTGCTCATATCGCCATCCACCGAGATGCGATTGAACGATTGCTCCACGGCGTAATGAAGCGACCTCTGGAGTTCTCCCGGCTGGATGGCGGCGTCGGTTGTGACGAAACAGAGCATGGTGGCCATGTTCGGGGAGATCATCCCAGCCCCTTTGGCCACCGCCCCTATTCGGATGGTTCCTCCACTCAGCTCGAGAGAAAGAGCGCGTGATTTCGGCCGGGTATCGCTAGTCAGAATGGCCTCCGCCACCTGAAGACCATGCTCATGGGTGCTACCCAACTGCGAAACCAAATCAGGCAGTTTGGGCATCATGAGGTCCATTGGCAGAGGCAGGCCGATGATGCCGGTGGAAGAAATCAGGACCTGACGCTGACGCAAGTCGAGCAGCCTAGCCGTCTCCCGGCAGAGCCGTCTCGCATCCTGAATTCCCCGCGGCCCCGTGCAGGCGTTGGCATTGCCGCTGTTCATCAGGAAGGCCCGCACCTCTTTGGCGCGGAGGTGGGTCTGTGACACTCGAATGGGGGCCGCCTTGACTTTATTTAGAGTGAAAAGTGCGGAGGAAGCGGCCGGAAGCTCGGAGTAGATCAGAGCCAAGTCTGAACGGAGGACTTCGGGGGTTTTGATTCCACAGCCCACGGCGGCCGCTTTGAATCCTTTGGGCGAAGTCACGCCGCCGCCTTTGATCTTCTTCGTCACCAATTCCATGGAAGCCACCGTTCTCCTGAGCGCCGCAGTCTACCGGGTCGCCCCCTCCCATGAACAGCTAAAAATGCAAAAGCCCGCAAGTTTCCTCAAACCCACAGGCCAAATTGAAAGACTGGACTGCTTGACCGCCGGCCCCCTTGCCGAGGTTGTCCTCGGCACTCAGAAGGATCAGGCGCTGGCAACGCTCATCCCACGCCCAAGCGATATCGATGAAGTTGGTCCCCACGACCTGTTTGGTATCCGGGAAGCCGCCCTCGCCGAGGAGACGAACGAAAGGCGCCTGCGCGTAGGCCTCGGCCAACACCTCCTCCACCTGCTCTTTTCCAGAAAAGCTCTCACCGGGCGCACAAGCGGTCGTAGTGCAAATCCCCGCATTGATCGGGACCAAGTGTGGATGAAAGCACAGCCTGACCCCCTGGCCGGCCGCCCGAGAGCATTCCTGCTCGATCTCGCTCAAGTGCCGATGTTTCGGCAAGCCGTAGGCACGCACGCTCTCATTGCACTCGGCGAAAAGCAGCAGCTCAGAAGCCTTCTTGCCCGCCCCGCTGACACCACTGGTGGAATTGGCGACGATCCCCTCTGGAGAAACCAATCCAGCCCGCAGGAGAGGCCAAAGCGGCAGGGTAATGCTCGTCGGGTAACAGCCCGGAGAGGCAATCAACCGCGCCTCTCTGATCTCCTCGGGGTAGATCTCGGGAAGCCCGTAGACGGCCTCGGCCAGAAGCTCCCGCTCCGGGTGGGGCGCCCCATAGAACTCCTCGTAAATGGCCGGGTCCCGTAGCCGAAAGTCGGCACTCAGATCGAGCACCCGAAGCCCCTTCTCAAGGAGCGCTCGGGCATACTCCGAGGCGACCCCATGGGGGAGGGCGAGAAAAGCGACCTGGGCCCCTGTGGCGGCCACTTCTCCAGGCTCAGGATGAGAAAACGTCAGCTGAGCCCCCTCTGCCCCTCGAAATCGTGGAAAGACCTCCTCCACTTTCTGACCAGCATACTGACGGGAAGTCACCGCGGTCAGCTCCACTCCTGGATGCTGGAGAAGGAGGCGCAAAAGCTCCTTTCCGGTGTAGCCACTGGCCCCGATGACAGCTGTTTTGACCCGGTCCATTCCCTTGGTCCTGCCATGGAAACAATCGCTTGCCAACGGCCAAATCTGGTTACCTTTTTCGCTCTCTGAATTCACCGGAGAAAACGGGACGTAGCGCAGCTTGGTAGCGCGCCTCAATGGGGTTGAGGAGGTCGCTGGTTCGAATCCAGTCGTCCCGACCACCAACCCATGCGGAGTTTGCTAAGACTCAGTTTCCAAGGTGGTTACCCACGGTCACTTAGACCGTCTGAAGGAAGTTCCCACGCTCTTCCTGCAACTGAACTCTGAAGCCTAGCAAACTCCCCCCTACCAAAGCTTCCGATCGAGGGTGCGGTATTGAATGGCCTCTAGCACGTGGTCGCCCAAAATGTCCCTCTCCCCCGCCAAGTCGGCGATGGTGCGGGCGACTTTCAAAATGCGATCATGGGCCCGCGCACTCAGGTCCAGTTCTGTCATGGCCGTGTGGAGGAATCCCGCTCCTTCCGCGTCCAACTGGCAGACCTGCTTCAGCTCCTTGGAGCCGAGGGCGGCGTTGGGAAGCGGCTGGCCTCCCGGCCGACGGGCCCCTTGCCTCGCTCGGGCCGCGTCCACTCGCTCGCGAATGGTGGCAGAGGACTCGCCGGGGGCGGCTTGGGAGAGATCGCGATATTCCACCAGCGGCACTTCCACATGCAGGTCAATCCGATCCATGACCGGTCCGCTGATGCGCTGGCGGTACTTGAGCACCTCGTTGCTGCTACAACGACATTCCCGCCGGACGTCCCCGAAGTAACCGCACTTGCAGGGATTCATGGCTCCCACCAACATGAAGGACGCCGGAAAGGTGACCGTCCCGAGCGCCCGCGAGATGGTGACCTTGCGATCCTCCAAGGGTTGCCGCAGCACCTCCAAAGTCGTTCGCCGAAATTCCGGCAATTCATCCAGAAAAAGCACCCCATGATGGGCCAGGCTGACCTCGCCCGGGCGCGGATGGCCCGAACCGCCCAAGAGGCCAGCGTCGCTAATGGTGTGATGGGGCGAGCGGAAAGGACGGGCCGCGACCATGCCCTCGCGGCGCTCCAGCAATCCCGCAATGCTATGAATCTTGGTCGTCTCGATCGCCTCGTCCTCGCTCATCAGTGACATGATGGAGGGCAGTCGCTTGGCCAGCATGGACTTCCCTGTGCCCGGCGGACCGATCAGCAAAGCATTGTGATTTCCGGCGACCGCGATTTCCAAGGCTCGCTTGGCCGCCTCTTGCCCTTTGACCTCCTCAAAATCGACCTCAAAAGCCCCCTGGCGGGCAAAGACTTCTTCCCGATCCACCTGGACCGGCTTCTGCCCGCTTTCCCCTTGGAGGAGCTCGACCGCTTGCCGGAGATTCTCGACCCCGTAGGTGTAAATCCCGTCCACCAAGGCCGCTTCCTGGGCATTTTCCACCGGCACGATCACGGCCTTTCGCCCTGCCTCGCGCGCGCCCTGAACGATCGAGAGGATCCCTTTCACGGGGCGGATGCGCCCATTGAGAGCCAGCTCGCCCACCACGCAAGACTTCTCGAGCGCCCCTTCCTTGTAGGCCTCTTTCAAACCCACCACTCCGAGTGCAATCGGCAGATCGAAAGACGGACCCTCCTTCTTGAGGTCGGCGGGCGCCAAGTTGACCGTGGTGGCTCCTTGAGGCTTGCCGAAACCGCTGTTGGTGAGCGCTGCCATCACTCGTTGGATGCTCTCCTTCACCGCGGCATCCGGCAGCCCCACGATGGCATACTTCGGATCACCCCGGCCTTCGTGCACCTCGATTTCCACCCCTACCGCTTCGACCCCCACGACGGCGGCGGAATGGACCTTGATGAACATCCAGCAGCCTTAGGGACTGGGCTTTTGAACACAAGGAAAGACTTCCGGAAATCACATGACGCCAAAAGGAACAATGCTATCGATCCCCGTCACCTCGTTCCCTCGTTATGGACAAATACCTCGCTGAATTCATTGGCACGTTCTTTCTCTGTTTCGCCGTGTGCGTGGCAGCCGCTCTCGGGGCCGCCGGGACGGACGCTGCCTACGCCATCGCCTTCACCCTCATGGCCATGATCTACGCCGGGGGGCCCATCTCGAAAGCGCATTTCAACCCCGCCGTCACGCTCGGCTTCATCTTGCGCGGCAAGATCGATCGTCGAGACATCGCCCCCTACCTCATAGCGCAGTTTGCGGCCGGCATTCTGGCTTCCCTCTTGGCTCTCTTTGTGTTCAAGCAGGAGCGCGAGATCGAGCTGGTCATTCTCTCCGGCGGGGACATCCTGCCCGCCTTGGTCGCTGAAATTCTCTTCAGCTTCGCCCTCGTCTGGGTCATCCTGCACGTGGCCACCTACTCGCCCACCGCGGGCAATCAATGGTTCGGTCTCGCGATCGCCGCCACCGTCCTCGGAGGCGCGCTCACCGTCGGCACCTATTCCCTGGCCGTCTTCAATCCAGCGGTCGCGGCCGCTCTCGTTCTGGTGGGAAAACTTTGTCTCACCTGCATTTGGATTCCGGTCATGGGGAGTCTTCTGGGAGGGGCGGGCGCGGCCCTGACCTTCAAGTTCATGCATCCAAAAGAATGAGGCCCGCCTCCTGCCCGTCTGCCTAAGCCTTCTCTCTTTCCAGAAATGTCCTCCTCCCCTCCCACCAACTTTCTTTGGGAAATCCACTTCCGCGCGCTCTTCGATCGCTGCGTGGCTCGCTACCGCGGCGGAAATCGCGACTTCCTGACCTACTACACCGAGGAGGACCAAGCCTTTCTCCGCTCCATCGGCTACCAGCCGCGCGAGTTCTTTGACTACGTGGAAGACTACTGTGAGGATGAACTTCCCAGCCCGGAAGCCGCTGTCTTGATCGCAGCTGCCCGACGCGATTATTTTCGCACCGTGCAAAAAGGCCTCCCCAGCCAACGCCAGATGAAGGCCGAGGAGCTCCCGGCGAGAGGGGCGGAACTGGCCGGGATTCCTTGGCTACCTCGCATCATCCAAAAAGCCAAAAACAAACTGCGCGGCGAAAACGATCCCAACATCATGTATTCTTGCGGAGGCGACCGCCAATTCCTGCGGGCCTACGACCTCCATCCGGCCGACTTCTTGCGCGCCGTGTGGGCTTACGAAAATGAGGAGGAAAAACTCGTCGATTTCGTCAAGACGGGTCCCCTGGAAGACTAGAAAAGCTCCACCTGTTTTTGCCGAAGCTGCTCAAGCCACTTTTCTAAAAAGCCAAGGTCGGCCGCCATTCTGGCGAGCGTCTCCCGCTCGGGCTCGCGATCCCATTCGGGGAATTGCTTCTCAATTTCCGAAATGGCCTCGCTCACTTTGGCCGTCATCTCATCCAAGCTTTCCTTGGCCTCCAGCTGCCTCCCGACCAGAAGGGCCTTGGCCAGGGCCGAGTCGGCCCCTTCCTTGGCTTCGAGGTAGCTCCCCACCGTATCGAGCGCCCTTCCCACTCCGTCGAAGAGCGCAAAAAGCGGCTCAGAAATGGTCATGCCCTTCAGCTTGACCTCGGGTGCGCGCAGCGTCAGGAGGTGGCGGGCTCGCCGGGCCGAAGACCGCAGCGTTTCCCAGGCCTGATTGGCGGACGCTTGCGCTCCTTCCCGGGAAAGAGCGTGCCATTTTTCCCTCAGTTCCTCCTCTGAGAAAGCCAGGCGCTCCGGCAGGCCGAGACAAAGAAAGGCGTTCTCCATCAAGCCGCAAAGCTCTCTCCACAAGAACAGGTCACGACCGCGTTGGGGTTGCTCACCTTGAAGCCACCGCTCTGCAAATCATCGGAAAAATCCAGCTCGGAGCCGGTCACAAAAAGCGCGCTTTTGGGGTCGATGACGACGCGCACTCCCCCACTCGTCACCATGATGTCGCGATCCTTGGGCCCATCGACCAAGTCCATCTTGTATTGCAGCCCCGAGCAGCCCCCGCCAATGACCGCCACGCGGAGCCCCCCTTCCTCGAAGCGCCCCTGACGTTTGAGCAAGGAGGTCAGCCGATGGGCCGCGCTCGGGAGCACCTTGATGAGCTTTTCACTGCCTTGCTTGAAATTGACCATCCTGAAGAAGTTGGTTTCTTTGTTCCATTATGCAAGCCCGGCCAGGTTCGAGCGCCGTCCTGAAAGACCCCATTTCCTAGTCCACCTCCACCCCATCGATGCCCTCCAGCATCCCCTTCCAATCATCAAACAGGCCTTTCTTGGTCTCTTCGCTGGCTGGCTTGGCCGCGATTTCATCGTGGCGGAGCTCATCCAAATGGGCTGGATCGATTTCTTTGAAAAAGCTGCTGGGAAGACAGCTCATCTTTTGTCCATAGCGCACGCGGGTGCTGCAATAGGTCAGCGTGAGTCGTTCCATGGCTCGGGTGATCCCGACGTAGAGCAAGCGTCTCTCCTCCTCTCGCGTCCCTTCCTCCATGGATCGTCGATGGGGGAGAATGCCTTCTTCCAACCCGGCCAGGTAGACGATCGGAAACTCCAGGCCCTTGGCCGCGTGGAGGGTGATGAGGCAGACCCCTTGTTTCTTGGACAGGTCGCCGTCCTCGTCTTTCTCGCCTTGGAGGGCCATGTCATCGAGGTAGGCGCGGAGACCGCCTCGGCGGCGATTGCGATGCTCGACCAGCGAGTTGAGCATTTCATGAACACTCCGCTCGCGGCTGTCCTTCTCCGAATCCGTTTTGCACTGCCGCTTCATCCACTCGAGGTAGGCCATCTCCGTCAGCATCTCCCCGGCGACTTCTGGATAAGTCGTCGCGTCCTCGACCAAGCGATCCCGGTAGCGCTGGAGAAAGCCAAAGAACTCCTCGATGGCGCTTTGCGCTCGCGTGGAAAGAGAGCGCTGAAATGACTCATCCAGGAGGACCGTCACCACACTCTTGCCTTCGAGACGACTTTCCTCGAGGGCCGCTCCTTGAATCTTGGCACTCAGACCACGGGGCGGGGTGTTCAGGACCCGCAGGAGATTGACATCGTCCTCGGGGTTTTCCAAAAGCTGCAAGAAGGCCAAGACATCGCGGACCTCTCTTCGATCAAAAAAGCTCATGCCCCCCACGACGCGATAGGGAATGTCCAGCTGGCGGAGCTGCTGCTCGAAAAGGCGGCTCTGCTGGTTGGTGCGGAAAAGGATGGCGAAGTCCTCCCACTTGCGGGCCTCCGAATGCCGTGTCTCGAAAATTTCCGTGATGAGGAATTCCGACTCCGCCTCATCGCCCGGCATGGAAATGACTCGGATGCGTTCCGCGCCTGCTTTGCGACTCCAAAGCCGCTTCTCGCGTCGGCCCACATTGTGTCGAATGAGCGAGTTGGCGGTTTCCAAAATGGGATTGGTGCTGCGGTAATTTTCTTCCAGCTTGAGAACGGTGGGCCTTTTGAAATGGCGTTCGAACTCGAGGATGTTTCGAAGATCGGCGCCCCGCCAGCCATAGATGCTCTGGTCGTCATCACCGACCACACAGAGGTTTTGAGGCTTGCCCACCAGCAAGGTTACCAAGCGCATCTGGAGTTGATTGGTATCCTGAAACTCGTCCACCATCAGGTGGGTGAAGCGTTCCTGCCATTTTTTGCGCACCTTCTTTTCCTTCTCGAGAAGCTGGACCGCCTTCAGAAGCAGATCGTCAAAATCGAGGGCGTTCTGCAGCTTGAGCTCGCTCTGGTAGGCCTCGTAAACGAGGGCCAGCAAGGGATCGAGGACGCCCTTGGGAGAAAGGCCCTCGTTCTTGGCCCGGCTGATCTGTGAAAGAAGCTCGCGTGCTTCTAACTTCTCGTCCTTTCCGCCCTTGCGCACGATGAGCTTGCGGAGCAAGCCGACTTGATCGCTCTGGGTGTAAATCGAAAAATTTCGCTTCCAACCTAAAGAATCGATGTCCTGCCGGAGAAGCCGGACACAGAGCGAGTGAAAGGTGCAAAGCGTGAGCTGCCGGGCGTCTTCCCTGGCCACCATGCCCCCCACTCGTTCGCGCATCTCCGCCGCAGCTTTGTTGGTGAAGGTCACGCCACAAATGCCTTCAGGCTGGATTCCTTGTCGGATCATATGGGCCATCCGGGCAGTGATGGTTCGCGTCTTACCCGTGCCGGCTCCCGCCAGAATGAGGACCGGACCCTCAATTTGGCGAACGGCCTCTCGCTGCTGGGGATTGAGTTGGGAAAGGTCGAAGGCCGCCATCGGTGGAGACCCCTAACGACCGTGGAGAAGACTGCAAGCGGAGGAACCGCGTCTTCTTCTCAAGGGATGTTTTCCGAGATGAAACGGCGCAACTCATCCGCGCTCAGGCAAGCGGTGGCGGGCTTTTGCACGATGACCGCTGCGGCCGCGTTCGCCAGCGCCGCCGCCTCCTCCAAGCGAAGGCCCAAAGCATGCCCCAAGGCCAAGCCCACCCGAACGGTGTCGCCACAGCCGACCGCATCGACCGCTCCCACGCGGTGGCCGGGCAGATGGAAAAAGCGCTCCCCGTTGAAGCCACAGATGCCCTTGGCTCCCAAGGTCACCACCACGCGATTGGCCCGGAGCGCCTGGTGGAGATCACAAACCGCGGCTTCCAATTTTCCCTCGGCCAAGCGCTGCGAAAAATCCGGCAGGAGCGCCTTGGCCTCCGTCTCGTTGGGACAAAGAATGTTGCCGCCCTCGAAGAGGGCTCGGTTAGCCGGTTTGAAATCGATGACCACCGGCACCTTGGCATCGGCAGCCGCCTGCGAAATTCGCCGGCTCACCTCCGGGGTGAAGACCCCCTTGGCGTAATCGCTCAGAATGACAGCCTGAGAGCGACGCGCCTTGTCGCAGGCCAGGCCAATGAGGGTCTCCGCCAGGGCTCCCGCTAGGGGTGTGGTCGACTCCTCATCCCAGCGGAGTTGGTATTCATCGTCGATGTAAAGCCGGGTCTTGGTCGTGGTGTGTCGATCAGGATCTTCCACCAAAGCGGCCTCCACCCCGCGCTTCGCCGCCAAACTCTCCATCGTGAAACGATGCCCATCCTGCCCCACCAGGCCCACCAGGTCTACCTGCGCACCCAGCGAAACGGCATTGACCGCCACATTCCCGGCCCCGCCGAGCGTCCTGACGGACTCATGGGAAAGGTAGGCCCGTTTGCCAAGCTTTTCTGAATCGATGGGCTTGCTCTCGCTGGAACGACAGAAGTCGAAGATGTCCAGCATGACATCGCCCACCACCAGGAGCCGCAGCTCATGAAAACGGTCGACTGCAGCCAAAAGAGCCTCCTTCATGCGGAGGCCTTCGGGCAGAGCTGGTTCAGACTCAACTGTTTTCGAGAAAATCGTAAGCGCTCAAATCGGGACGAAAGTCTTGCGGATCAAGCGCCGGATTGCGGGTCACTCGGGTGAAGCGACAGTCAATCCGCGAGCCCGCGACCGTCAAAATGGCAAAGCCCAGGAGCTGGCGATCCTCCCGCCGCATCCGCAGTTCGATCTGCCGGAACCCGCCACTCGCTCCCTCGCGGGGAAGCAGCCGGACCGTGACCTCGTCCCCCTTCCTCTCCGCCTCTGCCACCTTCAACCAAGCCTCGAGCGACTCCACGCTGCCCGTAGAAAGCCATTCCTGGAGACGCCAGGGTGCCAACTGGGCCGAGTCCGTCGCCTCCAGATCGAGTCGCTCGGCCTCGCCCCTCTCCGGACGCAGAACCAAGGCCTCGCCTCCACGAACCAGCAAGACCCTCCGAGGGGGAGTCCCCAGTTCCCAGCGAAAACCCTCATCCCGCACCCAGAGCAAGCGCCCGGGAGACTCCACCGGTCGCTTGAGGGCCGCCAAATTCCGCTCCTGCACGAACTGCACCTCCAGCGATTGGAGCGCCGCTTGTTCCTTCATCCAAGCCGCCAAAAAGGCCCGCGCGGCCTCCTCCGCGGCCGCCTCCCCCAGGAAACCCCCCAGAAGGAAAAGGATCGAAAGAAAGGGCCTCATCCCGAAAAGCCTAGCGATCCCTTGGGGGAATGCAACCGCCGCCAAGCCGACGGCAGGATCCCAATGGCCAGCCAAGCCGTCCAAAAAATCCCAAGGGCGCACAGGCTTCCCAAGCTGGCCAGGCCCTGATTGGAGGCAAAGCAGAGCGAGCCAAAGCCCACCATGGTCGAAAGGGCACAAAGAAAGAGCGCCCGGATGATGCCCTGTCGCAGCGCCTCGCGATTCCCCCCCGTCCGTCGAAGGGCATGGATCATGTGGATGGAATAATCCAACCCCGCTCCAAAGACGAGCGGGATGGCGCTGAGATTCAAAAAGTTCCACTCCATCCCGAGCACTCGCATGCTGGCGAGAAGGGCCAGCGTGGCTCCCAAAAGCGTGCCCAAGGTCAGCAGCACATCCGTGAGATTGCGAAAGGCCAAAGCCAGCATCCCCACCAGCACCAGTCCGATGGGCAAAAAGACTCGGCTCAAATCCGCCTTCACAAAGGGCAGGAGCACGGACCCAATTGGCTCCCAGGCCGCCAAAAAGACCCCCTCAGGGAACCGCTGGCGGACCCAGTCATACTCCCACTCCCGGGGATCGCCGACCCCGGCGATTTGGACCGAACCCATGTAAGCCACTTCGCTCCCTTCGGACGAAAGCAGGCGACTGAGCATCCTTCGGAGAAGCGGCGATTCCGGCAAGACCAAGCCCTCCCGCTCCGACCACTCCCGCCAATGAGCCCAAACCTGCTCCACAAAATCCGCCACCGGCTCGGCAAAGAAATCGGCCGAGCGGACTTCCCTGGCCGCCTCGACCGAAAGCACCTTCGCCAAAATCGCCCGATTCTCCGCTTGGCGGACGGGGTCGGGACAAAAAGAAGCGTCCAGCTGCACTCCCCGCAAAAGCCCTTCCCGCTGCAAGCCCGAGAAGACCTCCTGCGCCCTCTCGACCCTTTCCGCGAGCGAGTCGAGCGAGGGTGCCGTCACCAAAACCCGCATCCAACCCTCCCCGCCGAGCGAAAATCGGGCCTCGATCTCTTGGTAAGCGCTGGTGGCGGCGTTGTCGCGATTTCCCATGACATCAAAGCCCTTCCGCAATTCCGGCAGCCCCCCCAGGACCAAAACCAAGGCCACCCCCAGCCCCAGCAAGCCTCCCCCAAGAGGACCGCACCAGGAAGGCAGGTCCCAACTGGGCAAACGCCAAGCGTGCCCTTCTTCCGCCGACTGGCGGCCCGCCCACTGCGCGAAGGGAAAAGCCATCACCCAAGCCCCCACCAGCACGCCCAGCGCCACCAAAGCGCCCAGCTGTCCGATCCCCGGCACCGAGCTCAGATTGAGCGAAAGAAAAATCCCTCCCGTGGTGGCGGCCGCCCAAAAAAGACCGGGGGCCACCCGCCGTCGCACCTCGCGCGCGTCCACCCCCGCGGTCCTCCCCTCTTGGAAAACGACCATGGCATAATCCACCACCAGCCCCAGCAAGATCGCGGCAAAGCCCGCGCTCAGAAGGGTCAGATCTCGAAGGATCCATCCGCCCAGCCCCAGGGTGAGAACGAGCACAAAGGCCAAGGCCAAGAGCAAAACCAAAAGCGGTTTCAAGCGCCCGTGGGCCAACCAAAAAAGCAGCCCGATCAGCCCGGAGGTGATCAAAAGGGACTGCCGCATATCCCGCTCCATGGCCGCCCCCGTCTCATCGAGAAAAGCCGTCTCGCCTGTCAAGCCAAAGCGACAGCCCGAGCCCCGCGCCCCCTCCCCGGCCTGCCATTCTTGAAAGGCCCCTCGGACATCCGCCAGCCAAGCCATGGCGCTCCCGCTCCCGGCAAACTCGGGCCGGGCTTTCAGGATCACCATGCGAAAGCGACCCTCCGCGGCCACCATGGGAGACTGACTCCGCCCCGCCTCCTCGGCCCAAGGCGCCAGCAACTGGAGCGGATCGAAGGCGGAAAGCGCCTCGCCGAAAGAAGCCTCCTCGATCGCCTCCGCCATCGTTCGGCCCAGCCCCTCGGCGGACCAGCCCTCCACCCCGGCCGCCAGCCTTTCTGAATCACCATTCCACCATTGCCAGGCGATCCATTCGGCCGCCGCGGCCAACTGCTGTTGCGCCTCCGCTTGGCTCTGGGACTCGCCCGGCAGGCTGAGAGGATTCCGCCAGAGCACGCTCTCCACCAGCTCCTCGCGACCTTGAAAAAACTCAGCCAAATCCTCCGCAGCGGCCGCCACTTCCTCGGGCGAAGGACCCGCCACCGTCAGAAACAGCTCCTCCTCCGAGGAAAAATGCTCGCGGAAAAGCGCCATCCCCCGGATCTCCGGCACCTCCTGCGGGAGGATCTTGGAAGCGTCTGCGTCCAAACGAATGCGACTCAGACCCGTCACCCCGATCAGCAAGAGCAGAATGAAAAGTCCTCCGCGCCAAGCAACCCCCCGCATTCCGACCGCTACCATAAGCCGCAGGGCGGCAAAGCGTTTTCTAGAGCCAGCCAGAGTCAGGAAACGCTTGCCGCCCCCTTCAGAACCCGCTACCCAGCCAGTGTGAAGTCCCGCGCCCTTCCCCTCGTCCTGGCCTTGCTGGCCTCCCTGCCCTGCCCGGCAGCCAGCACCCAAGACCTGGCCGCTCTGCGAAAATCCTACGCCGAGGTCTTTCGGCGGGGGATCTACCAGAAATTTCTCGAACAGACCCTTCGTCCCGCCCAGGCCCTCGAGAAACAGACCGCTCTCCGGGGGGACTTCGCCGCCCTGCCGGACGTGGTCCGCTTTCGCAAACAGCAGGAACGCCGGGTCGCCCTCCGCAGCCTCCAAGGCCTGGAACTCTCCGCCAGCATGGCGCGTCCCGAGGGCGCCATCACCCTGGGCCAAGGCGGGGAAGCCCTCCTCGGCTGGCGAGAAACCGGCAGCCAAGCCCGCTGGGAGCTTCCTGAAATGGCCGTGGGCGGCTACCAAGTCACCCTCGTGGCCTCCGTCACGGGCACGGTTTCCGGCCAGCTTCGCCTGGCCAGCTCCTACCACTTTCTCGAAATCGAAATAGCCGCCCAAAAACCGCGGGGGGCACTGGTTCGCCTGCCGGCAGGGGTTTTGCAAATCGGTCCCGGAACCAGCCAACTCCGGCTGGAGGTCAGTGAAGGCCTGAGCGGTGGCGTCTTCCAGCTTCAACGCCTCGTGCTGGAACCCGCGCCCGTCATCGCCCCCACCGATGTGCAAGCCTACTGCGCCGAATTCCGGGCCTTCCTCCAAAAGACCCCCCTCGATGAACAGGGCCTCCTCTTTGAGAAATTGGCGGAGCGACGAGCCGAATTCGTGGCCCGCCACTGGTATAAGGCCGCCGCGACCCTCCACCAGCTCGAGAAAGAACTGAACTCTCCGGTCAGCCTCTCCGGGCCAGGGGCCTCATCCGCCACCAGCCTCTCCGCCGGGCTGGCCACCCCCTCGGTCGGCGTGGAATACCAAAGCATCCGCAAGGTCCTCCGCTTCAATCGGAACAACGCCTACGCCCAATGGATCTTATCCGAGCCCCTCTCGGGGGACTTTGAAGTGCTGGCCGACTTCACCGCCACGAAAATGGGTGGCGGCACCTTCTTGGTGGAAGCCTTCTCGCCCAATGAAGTCATGGCAGGCAACCCCAAAGCTAAAAGCCAAAGCGCGGCCTCGGCCCAGCTCGAGCCCACCGTCAGCGGGAACTTTGGAGAAAACTTCACCCTCACGAAACTGGGCACCATCAGCCTGACACCGGAGCAATCCGTCCTCCGGCTGAAAGCCACCCAAATCCAGGGGGATGAAAGCGATGCCTACGGCTGCGAACTCCGCGGCCTCCTCCTCCAGCGTCAAAAAGGCAGCGCGGCCAGCGCCCCGACCGCAGCCGCCCTCACGCAGTTGGAAACAGAAACCCGGGCTTGGCTCGACCTGCAAATCGCCCCTCTCCTCGCGCAATACCTGCCCGCCTTGGAAGCACTTCGCCCCACTCTGGAAGGCCAAGAGCTGGGCGTGCTGGAAGCGGAAATCAGCCGCGTCCAGCGCTCGCCTGCCAGTCTCTTCCTGATCAGCAAGCTTCCCAAAGCCAAGTCCATGGAAACACCTCCCGCCCCCCCTACGGCCGGGGACGATCCGGAAAAACCGGCCACCTCCTTCTTCGGCATCGACGCCCGCTGACTCGTCAAACCAAGCTGCAGAATTGGCTCGAAGGACACCGGCTCTCCCTTCCCCGCGCTTCAGCGCCTCTTCCCCACAACACCTTCCCTCCATTCTTCCAGTGAATTCTGGAGGTTGGTATCACTTCTCCGAGCTCGCCCTCTGCCAGGCCAGCTTGCCCGAGCCGCCCACCCGGACCAGCACCGCCACCCAAAGGAACCCCGTCAGCGTGCCGCCAAGGTGCGCCAAATGGGCGACCCCGCTCCACCAGCCAGCCTCCCTCGACGCCAGCAAAGACCAGCCGCTCAGCCCCGCCGAATAAAGGAGCGCCGCTTGCCCCAGGTAGCGAGCTCGCAAACGGACCGGCAGGCCGAAAGGGAGCAAACCGGACTCGGGCGCCAAGGCCGCCCAGGCCGCGACCAAGCCAAAAATGCCTCCCGAGGCCCCGATCAAGCGGGTGTGGGGTTGCAGGAGGACTTGGAGCAGCCCCCCCACCCCGCCCCCCGCCAGGAAGAGAGCCAGCGTGGCCCAGAAACCCAAGCGACGCCCCACCGCCCAGGCCACAGGGAGCAGCATCAGCATATTGACACCGAAGTGCATCCAACCCTGGTGGACGCCCAAATGCGTCAGGCAGCGATACCACTCGCCCTGGAGCAATTCAAAGCGCGCCAGACCCGCCTCATTCACCAGCCAAGCCAAGGCCTGGGGCGAACCTAGGGCCACCACAAAGACACTCGCGCACAGCAAGAAGAGGAGGGCGGCCGCCGCCACCCCTTGCGCTTCGGAACGAACCGGAAATCGCTCCACCAGGCGGGGGAAAAATCGTCTCGCTACCGAGCTATCGCGTGACCAAGTCATTCCAGAAGGGGCAAGCCTGGAACCTCCTCCGCCCAGCGCAAACCCTATCCTACCTGAAACCCGAGACCTGCCCCCCTAATCAGTCGTGAGCGGCAAATCAGACTCCTGCGTCATTCTCTCGATCTCCACGATGTCCGTGTCCTTGCGGGCATCTTGTGGCAAGGCGGCCAAGACGACCCGGAAGCCATAAAGCACATCGCGGAAATCGATCGCCACCAAATTGCGCCTCGAAGACAGCAGATCCGACTCGCGGTAAGAACGCCAGCAGCCCCCTCGCAGCACCCCAAACTGGGAAGCGGTTTTTTGGCTGTAGCTATCCGCCACCCACTCCCAGACATTCCCTGCCATATCGTGCAAGCCGTAGGCATTGCTGCGAAAGGTGCCGACGGGGGAAGTCGTGGAAAAGCCATCCACATACCCGGGAATGAAGTAGTCGCCCACCGGATCCTGGACCTCCACATCGGCCAGATTCGAGCTGTAGCTGGCCGGGGGAAAGCCCGTTCCCCAGGGAAACTGCTCCTTGTCGACCCCGTCTAATTGGCTCGGTTCCAAACCCGGCTCCTCCTCCAGACCCACCGCCAAGCTCCACTCCGCATCGGTCGGCAGCCGGTAGACGTGATTGCGATCAATGAGACCCCGCGCCTGCTCCCGCTCCGTGAGCCATTGGCAAAACGCGATCGCTTCCTCGCGCTTGATGTTCACGATCGGGTGATTGTCCTCCACCCAGGGCTCAAAATGCCGCCAGCGCAGCTCCCTCTCTTGGATGAATTGTTCCCAATCGCTCCGGCGGGTCTCCCACTGGCAGAACATGACCTTGCCCACCGGCACGAACGACATCCCCAGGCTGTTCTCCCACGGTTGCCCGAAAATCAGGCCCCGATTGCGCTCCAGCTCCACGTGCAGCTGAAGCAAGCGCTGGCCCGTCACCACCCCGGTCGCCTGCTCCTTGTCAAAGCCCTCCAGGCGGAACTCGAAATCGACCTCTCCCGGACGCATCTGCGTCAAGCTCAGCGGGGTCATGCCCAGCAGCTCCTCCCCTTGGTAGATCTTGGCCCCCTCGGGCGTCGAAGTCAGCAGCACCTCGCCGAAGATGCGCCGCTTGACCGTCAGCCAGCGAGCTTGCAGGGAAGTGGGCAGCGCCTTGACGCGTTCGGAACTGCGGTAGCCCCGCTGCGCCAGCTCCTCCAGCGAGAGGGCCTCCATCTCATAAAAATAGTCCTCCCCCAGGAACCCGCGCCGGAGGTCATTCTCGGTCAGCCAAGTGCGGAAGCGCTCGGCATCTTCTTCCCCCAAAAAAACGATCCGCTGCTGGCCCGCGCGCTCATAATTGGGATCGCTCTCCAACTCCCGGACCTGCCCCCGCAGAGACTGGCCGGTCTGGCTGAGGAAGCGATTGTAGAGCCCGAGCGTGAGGGCGGAATAGGCCACGTGCCGCGCCCCCACCGGCTCGAAGGGAAAGTTCAAGCTATTGACCCAGGGCTCGCCTCGGCGAGGCGGACTCCAGTTTTCCAACAAGCCACCCAGGACGAGCGTCTCCTCGGGATCGACCAAGCCGCTCGTAACCATCGGCTTGAAGCCTTCCTTCCAGATGGTGACCTTCACCAATTCGTCCCTCGGCACCGTCTCCAGCTCCAGCATGGTGTGGCCAATGATCTCTCCTTTCATCAGCACCATGGCATTCTCCGGTTGGCTGATGATCTTGACCCGCCCGAAGAGCGGCCCCTCTTCCCGCTCCGCACCCTCTTGAAAAACACCCTGAGCCGGAACGCTCGGCTCCTCTTCCTCCCGCCAAGGGCCCAGGAGCACCACCAAGACCACCGCCAAGGCCGCCGCCAGCACCCCGCCGACCGGGCCGGCCCAGCGGAGGGCGCGCTTGGCGGGGTCATCGATGGCTTCCAAGGCCTGCCGCATGGCCTTGGCATGGCGAAAACGATGCTGCGGGTCCTGGGCGCAGGCTCGGCAGACCACCTCGTTGAGAGCCCGCCAGCGCTTGGCCTCCTCCTCGGACTCAAAGGCATCGGGGATCTCGGGAAACTGGAGTCGGTCCTTTCCGGTGCTGATTTCATAGAGCACCATCCCCAAGCTAAAGAGATCCGCCTTCTCGCTCCCCGGCCCCTCCGGGGGGACAAAGCCTTGAGTGCCCACGAAGGTCCGACGCCCCGTGGCCGCCACCAGCCCGATGTCTGCCAAGCAGGGCAGACTGTTCACAAAAATCACATTGGAGGGCTTGATGTCGCGGTGCGTCAGGCCGTTTTCATGCAGGTGCTCCAAGCCGCCGGCTAAGACCTTCCCGATCTCGATGCAGCGGGCCGCGCTCAGCCGGACCTGCTCCCCATCATCCCGCCGGACCGTCCGAGGGAGATACTCTGCCGGATTGATGTCACGTCCGAGGTAAGCGTCATCCCCCAGCTCCATGACATAGTAGTAAAAGCCCTCCGCCGCATTCCGGCCCACGTGGAGCACATCCACCAAGCCGGGATGGTGTCGCGAAATCGGCTCGAACTCCCGGATGCCCTCAAACTCGCGCTCAAAGCTCTCCTCATCGTGGAAGTCCTCCCGGTAGATCACCTTGACCGCCCGGAGGGAACCAGTCAGCCCACGCGCCAACCAAACTTCGCCATAAGCTCCGTGCCCGATCATGCGCAGGACGCGATGGTCGGGGATTTCGGGTGGCTCGCGGGCCACCTTTTCCTTAATGCGATTGCTGCTCAAGCTGGGCCAGTTCCTTTTTCACTTGTCCGCCTACCCGATGCTTCGCGAGGTAGACCTGCGCCATGCTCACGCCAAGATCCTTGGAAACCTTCTTAGGCTCCCAACCTCGGACCACGTGGCAGTGGTAGACTTGGAATTGCTTCGGGGAAACGCGGGCCTTGACCCGCTCGAGCGCGATTTCAGCGATGTGGCTCTTCCACTCGATGTCCCAGAGCCGATCCAACACATCCCCGGCCGGGTCGGCCATGCGGTCGAGCGCATCGGTCCGCCGGTCATCGTCGCCCGGCAGCCCCATCATGGCGGTGTCCTTCTTGCGCTTGCGAAACTGATCGCCAATCCGCCAGCGCGTCATGTTCATGAGCCAGGATTTGAACGAGCCCGCCTCCGGATCAAACTTCTGCTCCTTGGACTGCTTGGCCACCGAAAGGATCGTCTCCTGGACCACATCGAAGGCCTCCTCATTGCGCAAACCGGACTTGATGGCCACGCTGTAAATCAGCTTCCAGTAGGTGCGGTAGAACTCGTCCCAGGTCTTTTGGTCCCCCCAGTTGATGAGGCGCGCGATCAAGCTCTTGCGCGTCTTCTCATAAGCATACTCCACATCCTTTTTGGAGCGGGTACGCTTTTTTTTGGCCGGGAGGGAGTCACTCATGGGGGATTCCAAACTAATGCGAAACCTCTCGCATTTGGAAGCGCGCCGCAACGCAAAAGTTTCCTGCTTCCTTTCAAGAAAGGGCTCAAAAATTGGCCAGGAGAGCCGTGAAGACATCGGTGGCTTGCTGGACCGAATCCGCCTCGGGACCGATGATGACCGGCTGTTCCTCCACCGGCACCTCGGCCCGGCCGTGGGAGCCTTTCACCAGCTGGGGGGCGATCGGGATGACCTCCAGCAAAGCACGAAATCCTAATCGCTTCCGCGCCAGAAAGTGGGCCAGGCGGAGCTTCGGGAAACGAATCTGAGGATCGAGGAACAACTCGCAGGGGTCGTAGCCCGGCTTGCGATGGATATCGATCGTCCGGGCGAAGTCCGGCGCCAGGCCATCCTCTTCCCAGTAGTAGTAATCAAACCAAAAACCCTCCGCGGCCGTCACCACCAGGTCGCCGGCCCGGGCCACAGCCGCGCGGCCCTCCCAGCCCAGCTCGGAGGGCAGCCGGACCGACTCCACCCCCTCGAGACTCTCCAAGGCCACCCTCACTTCGGCCACCAGAGCCGGATCGTTCACCACCACCTGAGCCACCTGGTGGTCGGCCACCGCAAAGACCTGGCTGGCCCCAGGATCCAGCAGCTCGCGCCCCAGCTCCCGCTTGACCTGGAGCCAGCCCGCTTGGCGAAAGAAGCGATTGAGGGAGAGAGACTGCGAGACGGGAGAAATCCCATACTCACTCAGCAAGAAGCAGCGCACCCCCCTCCCTTGATAGAACTCCAGAAGCTCCCCCACTAGCTCGTCCAGGGCGGCGAACTCCCCCGCCATCTCAGGAGAACCCGGCCCCCACCGCTGCAAGCCATAGTCCAGGTGAGGCAGGTAGACGAGACTCAGGCTAGGCTGCCGAGACGCCTCCAGCCAACGAGCCGAGGCAGCGATCCACCGGGAACTCTCGATGTCGGCGGCCGGGCCCCAGAACTTTTGGAAAGGAAAGGCTCCCAAGTGCTCCGCGGACTGGATCTGGTGGCGAAGGGCGAGCGGGGTCGTGTAGACATCGAAGACCTTGCGCCCGTCCGCCGGATAAAGGGGCCGAGGCGTGATGGCGTAGTCCACCCGGGAATACATATTGAACCACCAGAAGAGCTTGGCGCAGGTGAAGCCCGGCTGGGCAGCCCGCAGCCGCTCCCAGAGCTTTTCTCCCCGGACCAGTCCATCCGGCTGCTTCCAAAAATGAACCTCGCAGAGGTCCCGGTCATACCAGCCATTGCCCACGATTCCATGCTCCCCCACCCCCTGGCCCGTGACATAGGTCGCCTGGGCGGAGCAAGTGACCGCTGGGAAGACGGGCCGGAAGGACCGGGCCCCACCGTGGCCCTTGGCGAAAGCCTGGATCCGGGGCAAGTGCCCCAAGAGACCCTGCGTCAGGCCCACCACATTCAGGACAGCCGTGCGGTTCATGAGAGGGCCCCGCACCGTGCTCCCAGCTCCGCCAGGGCCGCCTCCATCTGGCCGCGCTCGATCTGATGCACATTCTTCCCGTGGCCGATGCCCGCCAGCATCATGACCGTCAGCTCCCCCCCCAAGTGCTCGCGAAACTCCTCCAAACCATTGAGAACAGCTGGACCATCCCTCATCTCCTCAAAAAAAAGCGGCCACCCCATTCGTTCGAGCAGACTCAGGATCCGTTCACCATCGCTCTCCGCCAACCAACCGAGTCGACGGGAATAGACCACATCCAGCGCCAGGCCGGCCGCCACCGCTTGGGCATGGGAAAGACGAAACCCACTCAGTGCTTCCAGCCGATGGGCGGCCCAGTGCCCGAAGTCGAGTGGTCGGCTGCTGCCCTCCTCAAAGGGGTCCCCCCCCAGGGCAATGTGTTCCAAATGCAAGCGCGCGGACCGGGCGATGACCGCCTCCACCGTCTCCAGCTCAAAGCGCTGCAAAGCCTCGACCGCGCCCTCGAGATACGAGAAAAAAGCCGCGTCCTTGACCAAGGCCACCTTGACCGCTTCGATGAAGCCCGCCGTCCGCTCGGGCTCCGCTTGGGTCGCCAAAAGGGAAGAATCCAGCAAGACCCCAGCCGGCACCGCGAAGGCCCCCAGAAAATTCTTTTTCCCGAAGGCGTTGATCCCGTTTTTGACCCCCACGCCCGAATCCAGTTGGGACAAAACCGTGGTCGGCAAACGAAAGAGCGGAATGCCTCGATGAGCGGTGGCGGCCGCGAAGCCCACCACATCCTGCAAGGCCCCTCCCCCGACACACAAAATGGCCGAATGCCGACAGAGCCCAGCTCGCTCGATCGCCCCCAACACCTCCTTCCACGTTCCCTCGCCTTGTTTGGCCGCTTCGCCCCCGGCCACGACCCGCGTTTCGTCCGCCATGGCTTCCAAGCCCCGCTCCAGAGCCGGCCGAGCCGCCGCGAGGCCCTCATCCAAAATCGCGAGCACCCGCCGTGGCCCGTGGCTCTGACCCAGACCGAGAAATTCCGCCAGAAGCCGGGGCTCCTGGGTCAGAACCTCTCGAGCGAAGCGCACGCGATGTCGCCAGCTCGAGGAAATCGCATACTCCAAGTCCACCCCGCCCCCTTACGTGCCGGAAATCGCCTTTTGCAGCAAAAAGCTCAGCCCAAAGAGCCCCAAGGCGAGCGCAATCGGCCCCGCCGCCACCCCCGCCAGCAGCAAAACCAGCGCATCATAGAGGCAAATCCCGGCCAGGGCCCCCTCCACCTGAGGCCGCCTCCGCCTGACCTCGCTTTCCCGTCGAGCCCACCAAGTGAGCGCCATCACGTAAACTGCCAGACCGGCCGCCCCGGCCCAGAGCAGCCCACTCCCCTGGCCGAGCGCCCCCAGTGGATAGAGAAAAGCCCGGCACAGTCCCATCGGCAGCAGGGCGAGCGCAGTCCGCCGGTGACTCCAGGTATAGAGAACGATGGCTGCCAAAAGGGCCAGCCCCCAAGGCCCGGCTGCCGGATCGACCGTGACACAGGTCACCACCCCGGCCAGCAAGAGATTGGCCGCCATCAGGAGAAGCATCCAGGGCAGCAGCTTGCCCTGGGGCAGCGGGCGTTCGGGGCGATGCACCTTGTCCCAGCCGACATCCGCCCAGTCATTGAGAAAGGCCCCCCCGACGTAAAGGCAGCCAGCCGCCAGGACGAGACAACCCAAGAGGAGCCCATCCTGGGTCCCAGCGAGGGCCGCTCCCGCCAAGACGTTCGAGACGACCGACGGGAGATTGCTCATCCGCCCCATCGCCCACCAATCCCGCCAAGTCATGCCCTCCTATTCCGTGGCAATGACCCGGCCGACAAACAAAAAGCGCTCCAAGGTTGCCCCTGGAGCGCTTTCATCCCGGATGGGAAAAAATTTAGCCTGCGACGGCCTTGGTGGCCTGGCCCGCTTCTTTCCAACCTTTGAGGCCGCCCGAGAAGTGCTGGACGTTGGTGTAACCAAGCTCGGTGGCCGCGTCGACCGCCTTCTTGTAGGCGGCGCAGCCGGGACCTCCACAATAGGCCACGATCAGCGCGTCCTTCTCTTGGGGCAGAAAGGCGACCAAGCCTTCTTTGCCGACGGCTTGGAAGTCAATGGCCCCGGGGATGTGACCAGCGGTGTAAGACTGGGTGCCGTTCACGTCGATGAGCGTGACCGAACCTTCCGTCACGGCCGTTTTGAGCACGTCGAGAGAGACGTCAGGAGTGGTGGATTCGCTCTTGCTGCTGCTGCAGTCCGCGCAACCGCCCGCGTAAGCGGAGGCAGCCAAACCGGCAACGAAGAGGGTGGTGAGTAGGGTCTTGAATGTTTTCATTGTTTCTTAGGGTGAGTCGGACTGGTTCCAAACTCGGACCAGTGGACGTTACGAATGCTCGTCTTATTCCGGCACTTTGGCGATTCTTTTCCCAAAATCCGAATTTCTGGCCACCCAGCGGTATTCCTCCACCACCTGCTCGACCCTCCCCCGGGTCCGCAGAGAGGCCGGCAACACGTCGAAGGTGTAGGTCTCCATTTCGAAATGCTGACAGCTCCCGGGGTGCTTCTGACACCAGGCCAGGGCCGAACTCGCCGCCTCGATGGTCGAAAAGAGCGGTCGCTCGGGGGCCCGATGGAGCGGGATGTGAAAATGGACTCGCCATTCCCGGTCCCCCTGCGGGCCAGCGGCCAGGGCCTCTGGCAGATCCGGAAAGCGGCGGAGGTGGCCGCAGTCGTCTCGGCCGATCACCTGATGCAAGTAGGTGTCCTCCCGAAAATCGGCCAAGCGGCTCCAGGCCTCCGCACTTTGCGGGTCCAGGCGGAGCGCATTGCTCAGGTGCACCTTGCTCACTCGGATCTCCGCCTCCGCCAAGCGAGCCAAGGCCGTGGAAGATTCCTCGAACTGGACCGCAAAGTGGCAGGTATCGAAATTGACGCCCAGACAGCGGGCCAGCCGCTCTTTCTCGCTCGCACTCCGGGCCCACTGCAGCTGCTCGAAAAAACGCAGCGTCTCAGCGGTGTTTTCAAAAAGACCGAAGGGCTCAGGCTCCAATCCCAGGTGGAGATCCTGCCCCCGCTTCTGCGACAGCCGATCCACCTCCTCTCCCGCCCGGCGGAGCTGCCGGAGAATGGCCCCCTCTCTCGCCCCACACTCCGGGTCCTGGCGCAAAAAGCCTTTGAAGGAACCCGGTAGGGTCGAGACCGAGCCCTCCGCCCCCTCCGGCAAAAGAGCGCTCAGGATCCGGAACAGCCGCAGTGTGTAGTCCAGCCGCCTCGGATCACTCCAATCGGGCGCGTAGACCTGTTCCTTGACCCGCATCCCGTGAAAACGGCCGTAAGGGAAGCCATTGATGGTAAAGACCCGGGCCTTCTCTGCCGCCAACCAATCCCGAAGGCGCGCCAACTCGTCTGGACGCTCCAGCCCCTCGGCCGCTTCCGCGCTCAGACGCAAACCGATGGGGTATTCTCCCCGCCAGCCTACGCGATCGCGAACCTCCAGCACCTTGGTCTCCAGCACCTCGAAGGTCTCCGGCCAGGTTTCTGCCGGGTGAATATTGGTGCAGTAGCCCAAAAAGGGGTCAGGAGACCGCGCCATCACTCCAAGCGAAATCGACCCGATTGCTCCAGAAAGCGCACTGGATTGCGGAAGAGGACCGCCTCGATTTCCTGGGCCAGATACTTTCGCCGTCGCATCTCCCACCCTGCCTTGACGACCGCCAAAGGATCGGACACGCCCCAATCGCAAGCGCTATTCATCCACAAGCGTTCGCTCCCAAAAAGCTCCAAAATATCGATGGCTCTGGCCGCAGTGCACTTGGACTCGGGGTAGAGCGTCACCCCCGCCCAGAATCCGGCGTCCAAGACCAGGGACGTGGTGTGCTCCTCCACATGGTCGATGATGACCCGCTCGGGCTGGATGCGGCTGTCGTGCCGCAGCATGTCCACGATCAACTGGGTGCCCTTGCGCTTGTCCTCCAAATGCGGGGTGTGCACCAAAATGAGCAAATCCCGCTCGGCCGCCAGATCGACGTGTTCCTGGAAGATCTTGGCTTCATTGCGGGTGTTTTTGTTGAGACCGATTTCTCCGATGCCCAGGACCGTCTGCTTCGGGAGAAACTCGGGGAGCAAAGACATGACCTCGCGCGCCAGCCCCGTGTCCTCGGCCTCTTTCGGATTGATGCAGAGCCAGCTGTAGTGGGGAAGGCCGAATCGGGCGGCTCGCTTGGGCTCGAACTCGGTCAGCTGTCGGAAGTAGTCGTGAAAGCCCTCCGCGCTCGCGCGATCAAAGCCAGCCCAGAAAGCGGGCTCACAGACCGCTTCACAGCCGGCCAAGACCATGGCCTGGTAGTCGTCCGTGGTGCGCGAAACCATGTGCGCATGGGGCTCGATGTATTTCATGGCTCGCTCTCTCCCGACCAAGCGCCGGCCGCCGCCTTGCCCGAGGCGGTGGCCGCCAACTGGGAAGTGGGGTCGCTCATGGCCTCCAAAATCCGGGCGGCCCGCCCGGGTTGCTCTTCGGCCAAAATGGAGAGCGCTTGGCGGAGGGCCTGCGCCCGAAAATCCTCCGGGCCGGAGGCGCGGTCCAGGCGATCCAGAAAAGCCGCCAAGTCGATGAGCTTGGAGCGGGCATCGAGAAACGAGAGATCGAGATGTTCACAACGGCTCAAACGCATCCCCACCCATGCCGTCCAAAACCCAAAACCCAAAGCCCAAAATCACCTTATACCAAGCTGCAGAATTGGCTGGTAGAATGGCCGAGTGGATTTCGGGCCAGACCACCAAGGCGCGACGAGGGCGCGGTGCAGGCACCGTAACCGAGGAGCAACGCTGGGCTGGCTCCAAAGACTCCGGCTCTCTCTTCCCCGCGCTTCAGCGCCTCTTCCCCACAACACCTCCCCTCCATTCTTCCAGTGGATTCTGGAGGTTGGTATTAAGCCCCCAGAAAGCAGCATCCGCCGATCCCAATGTGGAAGGCCCACTCAAAAAGCCGACTCGCCTGGCGCAGGCCCCGGTCGCTCCAGGCCAAGAGCCCTAGCCAAACCAAGCCAGACGCAAAGAAGTAAAAACCGACCCAGGTCACCAGCACCTTCTCGCCCACAATGAGATCGCCAAAGCCCGCGAAGAGCAAAAACACCGCCACCGCCAAAAGCTGAAACGAGCCCAGATGCCAACCCGCGCGCACTTGCAACCACCCTCGCCAACGCCGTTCCTCCCGGTCCTGGCTGGAGGGACGGAATCGCATGACGGCGTGTTCTCCCATCACCAAATGAAGGGCGAAGCCCACGATCGCAACAATACCAGCCAAGAGGAGGGGGAAGCTCATGGGGGACTGAACCCATTCCCTCCCCCACCCGCCAGCTCTTTTTCAAAGCGAACTCGGGCCAAGCAGCCACAGGCCGCGTTGGGGAAGAGCCCCTTTTTCCTTGCAGAAAAGGGGCAGACCGCTACTCTCTTGGCCGCGTCGCTCGCTTAGCTCAGTGGTAGAGCGCTACCTTCACACGGTAGATGTCGCTGGTTCGAACCCAGCAGCGAGCACCATTTTGGCGCCTCTTCCCCACACCACCCTCCCTCCATTCTACCAGTGAATTCTGGAAGTTGGTATTACTTCGGCAGCAGGACGTCGCCCAGGTTGAAAATCGGGGAATAGATGGCGTAGATGAGAAAGCCGACCATTCCTCCCAGGAGCACCATGGTGAGGGGCTCGAGGATTTTGTCGATTTGGTTGGCCAAGGTGTCGAGGTCATCTTCGTAATCGGCCGCGATCTCATGCAGCATGTCATTGGCCCCGCCCGTCTCTTCAGAGATTTCCAAAATCCCGCAGATGCTGCGCGCGTCCTCCCCGAGGTATTGCGACTCCATGAGGAAGCTCTCCGAGAAACCGAGTCCGTAATCGATGTGCTCCTTCACCTTCCGGAAGAAGGTCTTGTAGTGGATGTGCGGGGCGGTCCCGGCCGTGATTTCCAGGCTTTTGCTCAAGCGCACATGGGAGTCCATCAGCATGGCCAAGGTCCGGAAACTGATGGCGGCGGCCGACTTTCGCACGAGCGGCCCGACCGTGGGGAGCTTGATGGCCATTTGTTGGAACCAGGGCTGGGCGGTGATTTTTCCCCAGTTTTTGAAGAGGATGCCCAGCCCAATGAAGGGGAGAAGCGCTGTCCAGGGTTTGTTGATGAGCGTTTCCGAGATGTTCATCATCATGACGGTGGCCCCGGGGAGGTCCGCGCCCATGTTGGTGTAGAGCTTGGAAACCGCTGGGACCAGGGTCATGGAGATCACGATGATGACGACCACCGCCAACACCACCACGATGGCCGGGTAGATCATGCCCGACTTGAGCTTGCCGATGATGCGCAGGGTTTTCTTCTGGCTAGTGGCCAGTTGGCGGAAGACTTCGGGAAGGCGGCCGGACTCTTCCCCCGCCTCGACCAAGGAGATGACCTCCGGACCGAAGGCCCAAGGGAACTTGGCCATGGCGGCACTGACCGGCTCGCCGAGGGAGAGTTGGTCGCAGATGCTGGCAATCATGCCCTTGTAGCGGGGGCTTTGCACCCGGTTGGCTTGCAGCTCAAAGCTCTTGATGGTGGCGATGTTGCGATCGAGGCAGCGGGAGACCCCGTTGAGAAGGGCGACGCGGTCAGCGAGCGAATTGCTCGGAGAACTCATCCGTTGGATCTTCTCGTCGATGCCAGTGATGTCCGAGATTTTGGCGATCTCGTTGGGCGACTTCCCGGAGCCAATGAGCGCGCCCTCATCCGAGTCGATATCGACGATGGTGGTGAGCGATTTGTTGGTGGCCGAGTTGGTGAGGATGACTTTCTTAAGCATGGAATCAGGCGGAGCAGGTGAAGCTTATTCGTTCGTGAGACGGACGGTCAGGATCTGATGGGTGCGATCTTCGGCCAGATTCGGATCCGAACGAAAAACGAGCTGGGAAGTGGCGACTGGCAGGCTGCCGAGCGCGCCGATGGTGGTGGCACTTTCCGTAATGGTGTGGGTCTGCACATCGGGATTGGGCGGCAGGATGTCGAGAATCTCACTCGGGCTGTGGCCCAGCCGGTAGAGGGTGGCCGCGCTCTCATGCCAGTTTAGGGAGAGGGCAATCCGCCAATTCATATCCTCTTGGCGCGTCGAGGTCATGGCGAGGGAGGCCGCGGCCGCCGCCCCCAGCGACAAGACAGCCGAAGCGATCAGGATCTCAATGATGGTGTAGCCCCTACGGCCCCGGTTTCTCTGCGCGATCCTTTTCATGGCGAATCGAGGATGAGTTCGGCCCAGGCATACCGGGGGAGCAAAGGTTGAGCGGCGGCCGCTTTCGTGGGGTTGTCCTCCGGGACAACTTCGACGATCCCGCCCGTCACATCCACGTCCGAGTCGGTATGCAGGCCGCCTTTCCACAGGAAGATGCCATTGCCAGAGACAGCGAAGTCCAACTGGCAGTTTTCAAAATAGCCATAGCCACGCCAGGTCTCCTGCGGGGCGTCCACCACCACATTCCCGCGATCCCATCGCTTGTAGGCCAGGATGAGAGGGCGGACATTTTGGCCCTCCAACTCGATGCGCGTGAGGCGATTTCCCGTCTGGTTGTCCCAGCCCACAATATAGAGCGGGGGCATGGCGTCCTCATTGCCAAGGTGCGAGGAATTAGTCTGTCCCCGGAGGACAAGCGTGCTGGTGTTTCCCTCGATGAGCACGTGACTGAGTTGGTCGCCCGCTTGCAATCTCACTTCCACGGTGCCCGCCCCATCGCTGGTAACCGCGCCGGTATTGTCCACGCTGCCACCGTTGACGTAGTCCGGGGCCCCGAAGGAGGAGGCCATTTGCTCGAGGGAGTTTTCCACGGCCACATTGTTGCGCACCACATTGAGCGTCCCGTCATAGCCTCGATTGACGGCGGTTAGGCCTTTGGTCATCGAGACATTCGTGAAGTTGCTCGGAATCATCTGGACCCCACTCAGATTGGCCATCCCCGGTAGAAAGCCTTCCGGAGACCAATACCATTGGGCCTGCAAGCTGACCGCCCCGGCACTCGCGGCATACCAAGAGCGGACGCCGCCATAGACCCGGAAAAGCCCATCCACGGTCGCGAGCGAGTTCGGATACGCTTGCGAGCGATGCAGGTGGAAGAGTTCTCCGGTTCCTTGTCCGGCCCGGGAAGCCAAGAGGAGATTGTAGGACTGATCGGAAATCCCATCATTGACCGTGATGTCAGAGGTGGCGGCATAGCCGCTCCCAAAAGCCGGAGAAACCTCATGCTGATTGCTGAGACCTCCGGTAATGCCATGCGGAGAACTATTGGCATTGGTGATGGTGGCGGTGCCCCAGCTGCTATTGAAACTCAAGGTCGCATCGGCCGCTCCATTTTCCGGCAGGACCAAGCGATTGATATATTCGGTAGCGAGCACTTTGGCGTTCGCTTGGGCGGTCCGCCTTTGGATGGCTTCTTCCATGGCGTTGACAGCCTGCCCACGCGCTTGCACCAAGGTCACGAAGGCCAGCATCCCAAAGCTGGAGACCAACATCACCAGAAGAGAGAAGACCAAGACGCCCCCCTCTTCTGATCGATTTCTGGAACGGCGGAACTTCATAGCGCGGGGGTCAGCATGGGGAACATGGGCACCACCTGCATGTGTGCGGTCCGCACTCCCTGGGCCGCATAGCTGCTGTTGGGGTCATTGCTGGAGGTGCTGGGGACAATCACGTCGGTCACCGGAATGACCGGATCGGGAAACCAGATGATGTAGTAAGAAGCCCCCTTGGCTTGGCGGAAGCGATTGGTCTCTTCGGCGGCCAGGCCATTGTCGCGATTCTCGTTTTCGATGTGCACAAAGATCGGACCCATGTCGTCCCGAGTGGCTCCCTCATAAAAGATGTCGTAGTAGTGAGTCAGTTGCTCCACATCCGCATCATCGTAGGCATACCGCCGGACACTGGCGTAGAGGCCCACCGGGGTGGCCGCTTCCACCAGATCAATCTCATAGACGGCCAAGAGATCCACGGCCCCCATCGAATCGCCCGGGGTGGTGAGAAAGAAGGTGGCATTCTGGTTTTCGCCCTGTTGGTTTTTGGTGCCTGGGAAACCGTCAAAGGTGCCGAATATGGTGTAGGCCGAAGAGTCGTCGATGGCCAAGAGATCACGAAAGGCATTGGGAGTGGCGATTTGGGCAGGCGAAAGGACCGAGCCAAGCGAAACACTTTGGGGCCGAAGAGAATTGACCCCGCTGCGAGTCAGTCCGTAGACCCCACTGGCACTCTGGAGGTCGAGGTGCAGCTGATCGCGCAACTGCTCTACCAAAGCCGAGCGACCATAATTGGGCGCCCAGTAGGCATTGATGACCCCATCCGCGGTCTCATTCCCGTAAAAATTCGTCTCAAAGACCTGGCCGATCGTGATTTCACCAAAGGAGGTCAAGCGATGCTGGCCCTGGGAGACACTTTGGAAGATGAGAGCCGCGGCCGTGAAAAAGGCGGCCGCTGTCACCAGCGCCACCAAAAGCTCCACCAAGGTGAATCCCCCGACGGATCGCGGCGCTTGCCAAGTGGCTTGGGGACACGATTTCACCATGGCGACGAGACGACCTCCTAGCGGATTGAACGCGGCAGCCCATCCACATTGGTAATTTGGCTGCCAGGCTCAGTGCGTTGCTGCTGGATCTGCTCCTCGTCCAGCGTGCCCATGACGTCGCTGGCCCGCTTGCCCTCTTCATCCAGCCGTCCTTTCAAAAGAATATTGACCCGAGGCCCCAAATCATAGGCCAAGGCAAAGCCCGTGGTTCGTTTGCCATCATCCCGGACCCATTCCAAGTCGACTCGGTCACCCCCAATGGCGGACACCCGCAGTTGCTTGGTCTGCTCAGGCAGAAGCTGCGGCACGAGCGAACCTTCCTCCAAGATGATGTCCCCCATCAGAAGACGTTTCCCGCTCGGGCCTTCCGATTTGCCCGTGATGGGGAGTCGCCCCAAGAGCTCCATCACTTGCTGTTCTTCGCTGTTGGCAAATTGGCTTTGGGCGGTGGGCCGTTCGCTATCGTTGTTGCGCATGCCGAAGACGTTCCGGGAACTGCCATCCACCTGCTCCATCTTCTTGTCCTCGGGGAGCATCCCGATTCCTCGGAGAGAAGCATTGGAAACCTGGGAGGCCCCTTCGGAGCTTTCCGAAAGCGCTGAGAGAAGACCGAGATGAAGGATCCCGGCCACCAAGGCCAGCGAAGGAATGGCGTGGTGAGTCGTGCTCATGTGATGGAAGTGCCTCCGGCGTTGAATTGTTCCTCGTCAATGATCGGGAGATCCAATTCGAGGATGACCTTGATATCATTTCCTTGTTGGCCCTTGGAGATCTGACAGCGGTTGACCCGTGCGGTCGGGAACTCTTGTTCGAGCGATCCGATCCAGTTGAGGGTTTTGACGTAATCGTCCTCCAGAATAAGCGAAAACCGCATATGGCGGGGGATGGCGAGCCCTTCTTTGTTCGTGAGTTCGCGCGAACTTTGACTGAGCACGACGACCCCGCTTTGCCTGACCTTATCCGTAATCAGCTGTTCGGCTTCCTGCTCGGAAACCCCTTCTTCGAAGTAGACTCGCCAGCGCTTGAGATACTCGCGTAAGCTATCGGTGCTTTTCTCGAGATTGGTCAAACCTTTGGCCGCGATCAACTTGGCATTTTGGGCCAGCTCCAATTCATTTTTGGCATCGGCCGCCTCTTGCTTCGCTACGGTGTAGTGGTCCTGGATCTCCATCACCACATAAGCAATGACAGCCGCTAGCAGCCCTACCAAAATCAGTCCTGAAAATTTCGGGTTCATCAGTTTTGTTTAATGAGAGTGGCTTTGTAATCGACCGACCCGTAGCCCAGCGAACGCTCAGCCGAATAAGGCCGGTATTCGATTTCGGAGAGTCGGGAGATGGTGATTTCCAACTGCCGTTGGCTCTCTTGCCCATCGAGCGCGAGGTTGAGATTGATCTGGGCAGGGTTCTCGGCACTCCGCTCCAAGTTCAGTTGGGAGACGGAGTTCTCATCTTCGATGCTGCGTGAAATGAGCAACACGAGCGGCTGGAGATTTTCTGTTCCACTGATCCATTCAGCCACTTCCCGAGCCAGCTCAGCCTCTTGTTCGACCGCTTCGAAAATTCCCTGGAGCTTGGTGGTCTCTCTTTGGGCTGAGGCTGTGCCCAACTCGAACTGCTGCTGCTCCGAGCGGACGCCTTGCAGTTGCAGGAGAAACTTGGCGCTCAAGCCAGTTCCGGCCAAGGCAGCAAGGTAGAAAAAGATCGGAACCAGCTTGAGAGCAGCCGGCAGCGGCGCGGCCACGGCCTCGCTCTCCGTTTTGAGATCGTGGCAGACTTCTCGATTTCGTTTGTTGGTGTTTTCCATGGTGGCTGGGTTCAGTGGTTCCCGATCAAATCCCAGAAAAGGCCATCGGCCGAGGCCTCGCGCACTCGGGCGTTCGGCCGGGTTTGTTGCAGCTGGTCCCCCACCAGTTGCTGGGGAAAGTCAGAGTAGATCATGACATCGACCGTGGAGGCACTCGCGTCGATCATGGGCTCCACCAGAGAGACGACCGGCTCCGAATCGCCGTCTTCGTAGATGCCAGAGCGGGAGCGAAGTTCTTCCCAGGTGCCGCCCTGCATTTTTAGGACGCAGGCCGAACCTTGGTAACACACTACCAAAAGAGAATTGGCAGCGGCTCCTTTCCCACCCGCTCCGGAATCGGTCACTTCGAGGGCCGATTCCGAAAGCATTCGAAAGAGTCCGCAAGAGATCCGCCCGGCTTTCAAGTCCGCCTTGTGAAGCTGCTCTTCCATGTCTTTGACCAAGCCCTCGTCCACTGCCAAAAGCAGGCTGGAGTTCAATTCGGGGTGGTGCTCAATGGCATATCGCTTTCCACGCTCATACTTGCTTCCCAAGACGGATTTGGGATTGGTGCGAAGGAATTCGCGATACCCCTGCTTGCGGGAAAGATTGGTCTCCAGGGCAATCATGAAGCGATTGTTAATCGAGAGCCCAATGACGCCCCCCTGGGTGGCATCCTTCCACTCGTCCCCGGCGGTCGCGATGGCTTCGGCCAGATCGCCTTCCACCGTGCCTCCATCGAGAATGTTTCCGTTCTTCTGGCGGATCCGCCAATTGACAGAGGACTTGTTCAGATTCACCAAAACCGAATTGTGCTTGGGAAAACGGGAAGCCCAGGTGGCGCCACGGTCGAGCGGTTCGGGCCGGAAAGCGGCGAAGGTGAGAATGTCTTTGATGGGAAGGCTCATGACTTAAGAAAAAAGGGTTATTGGCTGGCGACTGCCAGCTGGGCGGCGTGGTTTTCTTCTTCTTTGGCCAGAAATTCCTCGACCTCTTGCTCTCCAAAGCCGCTCGTGCGAGTGGCACTCAGGGAAGGGCACCAGCCCTCCTCGACCCGGTTCTGAATGCTGCGATCGAAATTGCACATTCCTTTCTTCCAACCCGTTTCGAGCTCTTGGTCGATCTTTTTGAATTCGCCGCGGCGGATGATGTTCGCGACCGAGTCATACTGAAGGAGCACCTCGTGAATGCCGAAGCGCCGACCCTTCTGCTCGTCCAACATCAGACGCTGGCACATAATCATCCGGAGGGTGTCGGCGAAGGTCGATTGGGCGGCCTCCACTCGCTCTGAAGGAATGAGCTTCAAAAATCGCTGCACCGTCTGGGCGGCGCTGGAGGTGTGGAGGGTGGCGATCACGACGTGCCCCGTCTCCGAGGCTTGCAGCGCAATCTCCGCCGTTTCCCCATCCCGAATTTCCCCCACGATGATGACATCGGGCGCCTGACGAAGAGAGCCTTTGAGCGAGGCCGCGAAATCCATGGCATCTGTCCCAATTTCGCGCTGCGACACGAGCGACGGGGTGTCCTCAGGATAGACATACTCAATCGGGTCCTCGAAGGTGATGACGTGCTCCTGACGGCGCTCCGAACGATGCTTCACCATGGAGGCAATGGTGGTCGACTTCCCCGAACCGGTGGCCCCGCAGACCAGAAAAAGTCCATTCTTCGCTTCCAGATAAGCCTTCAAAGCAGCCCGGGGGAGCCCGATGTCCTCCGGATCCGGGATGCCCGCGGGCAACAGACGCAAGACCCAGCGCTGGCGACCTTGGGTCGTCATGCGGCTGACCCGATAACGACGCTGGTTGAGGACAATGGCATAGTCCTCTTGGCCATTCTCGAGCGGTGTGTCCGGATGCACCTGCCAGAGAAACTCGTCATAATAGAGCTTCCCGTTGAGCTTGAAGCTGAGGGGAAAATTCGGCGTCACGTAGAAATCACTGATCGAGCCGTTTTGGGACAGCTGAGCGATTCGGTAACCGAGGGGATCTTGTTCTGTGATTTCGCGGACCATAGCAGATCAGAGGAGTCGTCTCCTCTAATTCTGCCGTTTTTTTATGGAAATTTCAAGTATTATTAAATTTTTCCAAAATACCCGGAGAAAAGCCCTCTTTCCGCCTCAGTCTCCCGAATCGCCCCCGACGGTGTAGTAGGAATTTCCGTCATGGTTTGCCACCATGGCTCCCAGGATGGGGGAAGCCTCTCCGTTCACGACCAGATACCACTCTACCAACATCGACTTGGCGAAGGTAGTGTTGACCGGGTTGGGGTTGCCGTTGTCCCAACCCGAGGCACTCTGCTTGAGCTGGCCCTTCAGGTCGGGTCGTGTGTAAGCATACCAGTTGTAGCGGAGTTTGACCTCGGGATTGCTGGCAATCGGGACCGAATTCGGATTGGTGATCCGCCATTCGCTGGCGCCCTGCCCGTGGTGCTGGACCCACTCCACCATCAGGTCTTGGTAGGCATAGCCTTGGTAGGTGTTTTCGTCCGATTCGGGTTCCTCGGGCTCGATCTTGCTGAATCGGATCCAGTTGATGTCTGCGCTATAGTCTCCCCCGATGCGAATGAAGAGAGTGGTCTGACCGGTGGTGTCGATTTCCACCTCATTGGAAGTGAGCGTCGTCCAGGAGTTCCATCCGCCCGTGTAGCCCGGCTGGAAGGTCGCGATGGTTTCACCCCCTAATTCCGCGGTGATGGCACCCAGGCTGCCCCAATCCGAAGCGGTTCGCAGCTCGATCTCATAGGTGCCTGCCTCGGCCACCTCCACGGTGTAGCGTAGCCACTCGCCGCCGTCGACCCATCCGATCCCATTGCCCCCATGCTGGGAATCTGAATTGCTGATGATATCGACGCCGTCGTTCCGGAAGGCTCCCCCGTGGTTGGTGGAATCTGTGTCATAATAGCCCACTCCCGGTCCGCCGAGGTCATACTCTTCGGCTTGGATGAGGCCGGGAATGACGTGTTCGCTGTAGGCCAGGCTCTCTTGCTGCACCGTGATGGTGATCTCGGCGGAGGCCGTCGCTCCATTTTCGTCGGTAGCGATGGCCGTCAAGGTGTAGCTACCCGGCTCCATCTCGTCAAAGATGGAATCGTTGCCAGGATACCACTCATAGGGCGCCACGTTCTCTTGGCGAATGAAGTTCCCATTCACGTAGAGCTGGACATAATCAATCCCGGCGGGAGCACTGGCGGCCACGTCCACATCGAGGTCACTGCCCTCCTCAATCTGATCCCCATCGGCCGGGGTGTTGAAGGAAACCAAGAAGTCGGAACCCTCTTCCTCCTCAATCGTGATGACAATGCTGGTTTCCTGAATGTCGCCGTAACCGTCTTGAGAAACGGCTTTCAGGGTATACTCCCCCGCCCCAAGATTCTGGAGCAGATTGTCCCCGGAGCCCCAGTCGTAAGGGGCATTGGATTCTTGGCGGACGAAATTCTCGTTGAGGTAGAGTTTCACGTTTTCGATCCCCTGTGGATCGCTTGCCGCCACCTCGACCTCCAGGTCGGACTGGTAATCAAAGGAATCTCCGTCCGCCGGGCTCACGAAGGACAACGTGGTATTGTTGGTGTAGTCTGGAGAGATCGTGATGACAATGCTCGTCTCGTCTGCGTAGCCATAGCTATCGGTCGCCACGGCTCGCAGTGTGTAGGTCCCTTCCTGCAAGTCCTGGACGGCAGAATCATCCCAAGTGTAGGGAGCATTGTTTTCGGTGCGCACGAACTCGTCATTGAGATACAGGCTGACATGATCGACTCCATCCGGGTCCGTCACGAGAACTTCCACGTTGAGATCGGCCCCGTGTTCCAGCACATCGCCATCCCCGGGAGACTCGAAGGACATCCACATGTTGGCCGAGCGATCCTCATCCACATTGACCGTGATTTCCGTGCTGGCGCTATCACCATAATCGTCCTCGGCCAAAGCGGTGAGGGTGTAGCTGCCCTCAGCCAGACCCTGAAGAGCCGGATGGGATTGGGCGTCCCAGCTGTAGGGGAAAGTCGTGTCGGTAGCGATGAAATTGCCGTTCAGGTAGAGTTGCACTTCGCTCACCCCATCGGGATCCTCAGCTGCTACCGTCACATTGAGGTCCGACTCGAACTCGAAGGTGTCACCGTTCGAGGGGCTCTCGAAGGACACGCTCAGGTTGCCAATTCGATTCTGATCGACGGTGAACTGAATCTCTTCGGTGGTCGAGTTGTCGTTCAAATCCACGGCGATGGCGGTCAAGGTGTAGGTTCCTTCAGTGAGGTTCTGAAGCTCGGCATCTCCTGATCCCCAAGTGTAGGGTGCGGTCGCCTCGTAGCGGACGAAGTTCCCGTTAATATAGAGATGCACCGAACTGATGCCATCGTCATCGGTCGCACTCACCTCCACCTCCAGGTCCGTGCCATAGTCGAGCATCTCTCCCCCACTCGGCGTGACAAAGGCGAGCGAGGTAGGGCTGTCAGGCTGTTCCAAGAACCTCACCGAGTCCACGTCAAAGGCGCCATCGCCGGTGGCCATGAAACGAATGAGGCAGGCGCCACTTTCATCGATTTCCACTCCTTCGAGAGTCTTGGTCACGAAGTTGTTGTAGCCTCCGGTATTGCCAGAGTTGACACTCCCGAGGGCCCGGTCGTCGATGCTGATGGCCAAGGAGCCTGGGCTCCCATAGCCACTCGACATCACGACCTCCACATTATAGACCCCCGGCGTCACATTGGCCCGATATTCCATCCACTCTCCGCCGGAAATCCAGCCCACCAGGTAACCCCCATTGGGAGAGGTCCGAATATCGACATCGTCTTGGCGAAAGGCTCCGCCGTTGTTGCCTAGGCTGCTATCTTCATAGGCCACTCCGGCGCCTCCGAGGCGATATTCCTCCGCCTCAATGATCCCTGGAATGGAATGAACATAGTCGCTCTCAAATTCATCCGGATCTTCTTCCGGGATCTCATCGGCATTCGCCACGTCGCATCCCAGGATCTCGGTCGATTCGCCATCCACCACCAGATACCATTCGATCTTCATGCTTTTGGAATAAACCGTATTCACCGGATTGGGATTGCCATTGTCCCATCCCACGGCTGACTGGAGAATATTGCCGGTCCCATTGTAGTTGTCATAGACCTGCCAGTGATAACGAACCTTGGATTCAGGATTCGACGTCAGCGGAACACTGTTAGGATTATCAATATGCCACTTGGTGCTGCCTTGGCCGTTCACATGGGACTGCCAGGTCACCGAGAGGTCCTGATAGGCGGGCTTGTCTGAGGGATGGACGCTCTCGCCGCAAACGCCTGAGTTTTCCTCTTCTTCCACCGCCTCCTCTTCCTGGTCTTCCGCGTCTAATTCGGGACACTGCACTTCTTCATAAGTCTCCCCAAAGCCTTCTGGCTCCACCGCAGTGAAGTAGGCATACACTCCCCCTTGGGCTTTCTCGTTTTCATGCACGTGGAAGCTACTCAAGGTGGCAAATCCATCCTCGCCCTCGTAGCCCAGACGCAAAACGAGATAATACTTCACCCCATCTAAGGTCGTGGAAAAAGGAGTCGAGAGATTGGGAAGATACACATAGTCCGCATCGGCGTCGGGATCGATGCCCTGGTTCACGGTCGACAAAAGGCTGAAGGAATACCGGAAACTTTCTGAATCGACTGGATTGGTCAGCGCGAGGTCCATCGACAAGACCACGCTTTCCGCTCCCGTCCCGGACCAGATCGTTCCGTTGTAGAAATCGAGCGTGCCAAAGCGGAAAATCTGGCCTGGGCGGACATCATTGAAAGGCGTTCCGCTGAACTGAAGGGTGCTCGGGGTTTCATAGCCCGTGGCCGGGACCCCAAAGTCGAAGTGAGCAATCTCCTTTTCTTCGAAGTGATTGGTCGTCATGTTGGGCCCGCCCAGCTCACATCGGAAACGACCATTGGCTTTACCTGAAAAACGGTGGTCCCAACCCTCGAAAAATTCAGAGACGATGTAGCTGTCGGTGTAGTTGCCCGTGTCGATCGCTTCGGCATAGGCGCTCACGCGTGAATTGGCATCGATGGACAGCTTGGAAGTGTATTCTTCCCACGCGCCACTATTGATCGAGTACAAAATTCGGCTGCTGCCCGTGGGATTGGAATTGGTGAGAACCAACTCCAGGGGAAAGACTTCGGAAGGGTATTGGCCGGTCGTTTGGGAAAAGACCGGAGGCAAGAGGTCACTCTTGCCTCCACTGCCATCGCCCGGATTGTCGCCACCCCCGCTTCCGCCGGGTCCGCCAGGTCCGCCGCCGTTCGGATTGGAACCGCCGCCCGAGCCCCCACTCCCCGAATCGGTCCCAGGAGGAACATTCCCAGGGGCCGTGTTGTTATCGCCGGGGGTCTCGCCTCCGTTGGAGGTCGTATCCGTGTAGTCCCAAACCCAAGAGTCACTTGCTGCCAACTCCATGGGCACTTTTCGATTCTCCTGAGCGACTCCGTTGAGCGCGGCATCAGGATCCAGCCGGATTTCTCTCACCGCATTGGCTCCCGAGGTGGCAACCTCAAATCGCTGCTTGGTGGCGTCCCACACCATCCGCTTCTGGTCAGAATCGACTGCGTCCCCGCCCAACATCACGAAAACCAGGCGAGGATCGACGACCGACTCCCTGAGGCCGGCGATACGAGCTTTTTGAGAATCAGTGGCGGTGCTCTTCAGCTTGTCGAGGACCTCGACCGGGTCGGAAACGCCGTTCAGCTGCCCCCCTGAGGCCAAATACACTTGAACTGCCGAGTTGAGCGCGTTGACCTGAGAATCCAATTTGGCGTCCTCGGATTTTCCTTTGGCATCGCTCGCTAGAAAGAAGGCAATGCCGACAAGAATGGCAACGATGACCACAGAAGCGAGCAGCTCAGACAGAGTGAAGCCGGCCGCTTTGAGAGGGCGTGGTGGGTGAGATTGAGCCGTTTGCATGGCAGACTGGGTGGTGAGATGGCGAGAAAACTAAGCCTCCTTCTCGCAATTATGAATGATAATTACCATAATTACAATAAATAAATTGTTCGCGAAGCCTCAGGGCTCGTCCCGGGCAGTGGTCTCGCCAAGAATCTCCGTCGCTTCTCCATCGATCACGAGATACCACTCGACCCGAATGCTGCGGCCGTAGGAGCTGTTCAGCGGATTGGGGTTGGGATTGTCCCAGCCATTCCCTGACTGGCGCACCCTGCCATTGAGATGGGGGAAGCGATAGACCTTCCAGTTGTAGCGGAGTTTGACCTCTGGATTGGATTGCAGAGGGCTAGAATTTGGGTTGATGATCCTCCATTGCGAGCTGCCTTGGCCGTGATGGCGGACCCATTCCACTTCCAGATCCTGGTAGGCATAGCCATCGTAACTCCCTCCAGTTGTCGCTTCTTCGACGGAGACCACGATTTCCGCCGAGCTGGTCTCACCCTCGCTATCGGTCGCCACCGCCCGCAAGACATACTCGCCCGCTGCCAGATCCTCGAGCGCCAGATCATCCGCTCCCCACTCGTAGGGAGCTGCCACCTCCTGCCTGACTAAGGCATCGTTCAGATAAAGCTGCACCGAGGCGATGCCATCGTCGTCGCTGGCGCTGACCTCCACCTCGAGGGTCTCGCCTTCTTGAAAAAGCTCGCCGGTGCTTGGCAAGGCGAAGATGACCGCTGGCACCTCTCCTTCTGGCTCAAAGATCGTGACCACGATCTCCGTGGAAGTCACATTGCCCTCGCCATCCTCCGCCTCGGCCCGAAAGACATGCGGGCCTCCTGAGAGATTTTGCAGCACACTGTCCTCCGTGCTGCTCCAATCATAGGGTGCGTAGTGCTCCGTCCGAATGAAATTCTCGTTGAGGTAGAGACTGACCCTCGCGATCCCCTCCGGATCCGAGGCGGCCACTTCGACGCTGAGGTCGGATTGGTGGGCGAACTTCTCCCCGTCCAAAGGAGTGAGAAAGGACAGCTCCGTATCACTCGTGGTGTCCTCCAGCACCGAGACGCGAATCTCCTTTTCTCCGGTGTTCCCGAGAGCATCCCACACTTCGGCTGTCAGGAGATACTCGCCCGCTTGCAAGTCCCGCAGGGCCTCATCGGCAGAGTTCCATACATAAGGGGCGTTTTCTTCGCTCCGGACAAATTCGTCGTTCAAAAAGAAATCCACCCGGGCCACGCCATCGCTATCTTCCGCCAAGACCTCGACCAAGAGATCCACGCCCTCAGCGAATTCATCTCCCTCTGCCGGGCTGAGAAAGGAAAGCTCATGCTGAGAGGGAAGGTCAGATTCCAAGGGCACGCCATCGGCATTGGCAATGACACAGCCCAGAATGGGCGAGGTGTTGCCATCCACCACCAAATACCACTCCAGCTTCATGCTTTTGGCATAGGCGGTGTCGAGCGGGTTCGGATCCTGGTTGTCCCAAGCGCTGGCCGACTGCACCACGGTGCCAGTGGCGTGGTAGTCAGAGTAAGAATACCAATTGTATCGAACCTTCGAATCGGGGTTGGAATCCAAGGGCACGTTATTGGGATTGTCGACTCTCCACTTGGTAGAGCCCTGGCCATTGACATGCGTCTCCCAAATCAGATCCAGATCTTGGTAGGCGGGCCAGTCCGCCGGGTGCTGGCTTTCTCGGCAAGGATGACCGCTTGCAGCCTGCTCTGGCTGCTCTTCTTGGTCCGAAGGCTCTTCTTCCACGGCGTCCCCCAGCTCGGCGCACACCAAGCTGTCTTCTTCTTGCAGGCCTGAGTGGTCGGACGGGGCCGTCGTGAACTTCCCGTAAACCATGCCTTGAGCGCCGGAGCCCTCGTGGACGTGAAAGGTGTCGATACTGGAAAATCCGTCCTCCCCTTGGTAGCCAAACTGCAACTCGAGGAAGTAGGTGACCCCGTTGAGCGTAGTTGAAAACGGGGTGGAAAGCCGCGGGATGTAGACGAAGTCCGCATCCTCATCCGCGCTGTTTCCCTGATTGACGGTGCTAACCAGTTCAAAGGCATAGCGAAATCCCGTCTCCGAAACGGGATTGGTCAGACGCAAACGAAGCTCCAACAGAACCCGCTCCGCCTCGGTCCCAGACCAAATGGTGCCATTGAAATAATCCAAGGTCCCCAAGCGGAAAATCTGCCCGGGGCGGATATCATTGAACCCCTGCCCTCGGAAATTCAGCAGGCTGCCGGTGGAGAAGCCCTCGGCTGGCATTCCAAATTCAAAAGCGCTTCCCGTCTCGCCATCCGAATAGCCGACCGTCATGGTCGGGCCGCCCTCGGCACACCCGAACTGCGCTGTCACGATCCCCGAGAAGCGATGGTCCCAGGCCTCATAATACTCCGTGACCGAGATGCTATCCGAGTGGCCCTCATCGATCGATTTGCAATAGGCACTCAAACGCGAATTGGCTGACACACCGAGTGGCCCCTCATAGAGCGTCCAAGGGCTGTCATTCAAGGAATAGTGGATCTCAGCCAGCCCTTCTCCATTGGGATCGGTCAGAGCCACCTCCAGCGGATAAGACTCCGAGGCATAGTTCCCCGTCTGGACCGAAAAGTGGGGGGCTTGCAAAATCTTGACGCCCGAGCCGCTTGCGCCTGGGCCATCCGGGTCGCCTCCAGGAGTGCTTCCCCCTGGGCCACCGCCGGGCAAAGGTCCTCCCGCTAAACTCCCCCCGTCGCCTCCTGCGCCAGTGGTCCCGGGAGGCGCATTGCCCGGGGCGGTCGACTCGCTCCCGGGAGTGCCCCACCCAGCGATCGGCACCTCGGTGTAATCCCAGACCCAGCTGTCCACCTTGGCCATGCGGACAGGCATCTTGCGATTTTCCGTCGATTGCGTGTCCAAACCAATATTGGAATCCAGAACCAACTGCTTGATCCCACCCGCGCCACTGGTGGCGATTTCAAATCGCTGGTTCGCAGCATTCCACAGAACTCGCTCCCCGCCGCCCGCTTCCTCACTGGCGGACATCATGACAAATTTCAGTCGAGGATCGACCACCGCATCCCGCAAGCCCACCAACTGCTCCGCCTGTTCCGCGGTGGCTCGGGACTTGAGTTTCGTCAGCACCACGGCTGGGTCAGAAACTCCCGAAAGATCCCCGCCAGAGGCCAGATAAATTTGGATGGCGGAGTTAAGAGAATGCATTTGCGAGGCCAAACGAGCCTCTTCGGTCGTCCCCTTGGCGTTGAGAGCCAGCAGGAGACCGATTCCCGCGATGACCGCTACCACGGCCACTGAAAGAATTACTTCGCTAAAACTATACCCGCCATGGACAGGTGCCCTTGAGTCAACAGACGACGATTTCATGGGGAGAGATGAGAGGAGTGCCCATTATTCCATGCCGAGTCAAATACTCAACATTAAAATTATGGTAATTATAATCCAGGAAATGAATCGATCCCGCTCCCTCCCGTCCGATCCAGCACGCCTGATTGGCCTTCAAGATAACGGAATCTTGAACCCGAGACGCAATTATGATTAAATTATCTAAAAAGTTCTTTACGTCTGACCTTTTTTTATGATAAACAGTCAATAAAGAAGAATCTTGCCCGCATCATTTTAAATAAAGGGAGCCTGTCTTATAATATTTATAATTATAAATTTGACTCAAATACCCTGAACCGCTTACCATTTAGGTCCGGGTTTTGTTCTTTCCGATGAACTGTCTACCTACCACTTTGCAAAGTTCACCATGGCCCCTGAGAGGCTTGATGGTAGGTTTGGTGAGCTTCCTCTTGCTGGGAAATGGGTCCTTTGCTCAGGCGCCGGCCTCTCTCGGGAACGAGTTCATTGAGAGCGAAGTCCTCGGTCGAGTCGCCATTCCCAGCTCGCCCAGTTACGAGCGGGCCGCCGAGCCCCTTCGCCAAGCCCCACCCGTGGCCTACGATTTCTCGCAAGGCCGCCTCGGCGATATCTTCCGTCTCATGGCGAAGGATGCGGGAATTTCCTTCTTCTCGCTCCCCGAGGAGTCCGAAGAGTCGGATCGGATCGTGACCTTCACTGTCAAGGCGCCGCCCTTCATTGCCTTGGAAACCCTGGCCCGGGCCAACGGCGTGGCCTTGATTTACAGTGATAGCATCTGGTATCTCCGTCCATCGAGCGACAACGAGCTGATCGCGCGCACTTACCAGATCAAATTCAATCCCCAGGAGGTCATCAACCAATCCGAATCCGGAGGGGGCGGGGTCCAGAGCGCGGGCACCACCACCGGCGGCACGGGATCTTCAGGCGGCGGCACCGGCGGGCTCAGCCTGGGAGGTGCCAGCCGAATTTTCGAGACCGAGCCCAGTAAAATCCTCGACGACATCAAAGAGCTGCTCGACATCGAAACCACCACCAGCATTGTCAACACCGGTGCGGAATTTGGGGTCGGCGACGGCGTTTCCGCGGCCACCCTGCCGCAACAGGTCGAAATCGCCGTGCGCGATGAGGAAAGCAGCACCGCCCCCGGGGCCAAGGTCATCTTCAATCCGGATGCCAATACCATCTACGTGGTGGCCAATCGTGCTCAGCATCAGTGGATCGAGGGCTATCTCGAAGCGGTGGATCGTCCGCAACCGCTCATCGCAGTCGAGGTCAAATTCTTCGAAACCACCAAAGACCCGCGCCGCCAAATCGGGGTCGATTGGACCGGAATGTTTGGCGAAGGCTACGGCCTGAACGTGGATGGGCTCTCCACCCCGGAATTCAATATTGGCAACATCGCCTCCTCCTTCCAAGCCCCTCAATCCGCCATCCTCTCCGCAGCCGCCGCCCAGGCTAGCCTCAATCTGCTGGCCCGCGACAGCGAAGTGACCTCGGTCTCCTACCCACGAGTGGTCACCATGAACAACCGCGAGGTCGTCATCCGGAGCGTCATCAATCAGCCGGTCCTCTCCAGCAGCTCCAGCACTTCCTCGGGCGGGGCTTCTACCGACGTGGCCTCCGTGGACTACCTGCCGATCGGAACCATCATCAATGTGCTGCCGAAAAAGATGGTAGATGGAGCCGTCCTCCTCAATACCTCCATCACGGTTTCCTCCATCATCGGCAGCGAAACCATCGGGGGAGAGTCCTACCCCATTGCCTCTTCCCGAATTTACTCCGCCGCCCTCAAGGTCGGCTCGGGCAACACGGTGGCCATCGGTGGCTTGGACGAAGCCACCACCACCGAATCGGACAATGGCATCATCGGCCTGCGCAAGATTCCCATCTTGGGCGCCCCCTTCCGCAACAAGGACAAATCCCGCAGCCGCAAGAATCTCCTCATTTTCCTCACTCCCACCGTGCTCTCGGACGACACGGCCGGACTGCCAGATCGCCCCCAATACGTCGAGACCGACCCCGCCCCGCCGGTCCAGGAGCCCCGCTGGAATCCAGATGGCAGTGTCCAAAACACACCCGAAAATCGCCGCCTGGCCGCCCAATTCTTCGCCCGCGAACTCGAGCTCTTGGGCCAACTGGTGCAAGAGGGCATTCAGAACGAAGACGACTCCCGCAAACTGAAGTTCATTCAGAGCACCGTCCATGACCTGCTGGACCAAGTCCGCTACGAAATGCGCGATGCCAGCTTCCGGCACGACCGGGTCACCGCCGCCGCCCTCAAAGCCGAGGAACGAGATCTCCTCCAGCTCCAAAGCATCGCGCTCGAACTCTCTCGGGACAATCGCTTCTTCTGGCTGGACGCCGCCAAAAACTAACCCGGGGGCCCCTCATACCAAGCTGCAGAATTGGCTGGTAGAATGGCCGAGTGGATTTCGGGCCAGACCAAGGCGCGACGAGGGCGCGGTGCAGGCACCGTAACCGAGGAGCAACGCAGGGCTGGCTCGAAAGACTCCGGCTCTTCCTTCCCCGC